>DAOOVW010000003.1 GCA_035370465.1 bacterium
GAGCCTCTCCCCGCAGGGGAGAGGGAAGAAAGGAAGGAAGGAGGGAAATAGGGGGAGGGATATAAAGACATATAAAAACCTTAAAAGACAAAGAAAGGCATTATAAAAGCTATAGCCAATTTTGGCAGAACCATTTTATACACAAGGAGAAAGAAAATGAAAACAAAAAATTTTATACTTATTCCAAGGAAATATTATGATATTTACTACGGAAGAGAAAATGTTGCAATTAAGTCAATAAAAGAACTACATGGCAATGACATTGGGATTAAAATTGTGTTATATTCACCAAATAACACTGTCTCCCATTTTTTATTTTCTACTGGGCAGAATGATTTTAGTAAACTCAAAAATAACACAATTACTGTGAAATTTATTGATAATGACCAAATTCAAGATGCTATATATAAAATAAAACCTATTTTTAAAGATAGTAAAGAAACTGAAATTTATACAATAAATATCAAATGCTATCCATCAAAATTTTATGCATCCCAGAAAATGACAGGGCATCCTCACATCATAGCACTTTATAATGACCCTATTCTTAATATTGGAACTGGTTCAGTAGATGACTGGTTGGTAACTCCTACTGAAGAAGAAAAAAAGTTTGCCTTGAACAAATGGGGTTCCTTAGTAGAGAATGAAAAAACAGATTATGAGAAAGCCAAAATTTTAGCCAAAACACTTATGCATGACCTTTGGCCACATTCTGGATTTCCTTCTGATGCAATGAATGTTCCTCCATTTGAGCAGTATAAAAGGATGGTATCAGGCAAAGATAAAGGATATTGCAGTAATTTTATGGCTATTTTTGTTCATGCCTGTAATTCACTTGGTATTCCTGCCCGGAGTTGTGGAATAAATGAAATTTATTTTAATCGTAATAATTCGGAAAAATGTAAAAAGATGAATATACAAATTCAAGGAGGCTCTTGTCATGGCACAACTGAGATTTTTGATAATGGTTTAAACCATTGGATATGGATGGATTTAAGGTATTATGCCTTAGGTGCCTGGATAGGTAATATAGGACCTCTTACTTTAGCAGAATTTCAGATATTTATAAATCAAAAACAAAGACGAGAAAAACTTAAACTTCTCATATATAATATGGAAAACAAAAGTGAAAAATTGCTACCTCTCAACAAATGCCCAAAACAGGAATTTAGTTGTTTTACTGGTTGGGATGTGAAACTAAATTATCAAAAAATGAAATAAATGGAAAATATACAAAAAAGCGAAAAAATTCAAGTTAGTTATGAAGATACAACACAACGGCAACATCTTTGCATACCAGCAATAGAAACATCTATGAGTAGAAGGTATCTATCAATTATGCAAAATTGGATCTCATTTGGTATGGAGTATTTTCACGATTGGCAAGTTTGTCCACACTGTGGACATTTTTTTGGTGGAGTGTTCTGGTATGGGATGGAAACAAGTTCCCCATTATTTGTCATTGCTGCGGTGGTTTCTTCTCCAGAATATAACCAAAAAGTAACAGGATATACAAAAAAGCAACTAATAAATGTAGCAGTTAAGGCACTGCGTTATCTGTGTTTCACACATGATACAGGTCCTCAAGATTGTGTAAGACCTGAAAAAGGGTTAGGAAATGCCACTCTTTTTGGAACAAAATGGGGAGAGAAAGGAAAGGGATTTTTCCCTGAAAGTCAGTGTGGTGTTACTTTATATAAGATAGTAATTTCTGCATTAATACTAAGGAAATGGATTGATAGAGAAACATGGATGATGATAGCAAAAATTTGTGCTGATTACTTGGAGCGTTTTGTAGATATGTCTCCTAAATCAGGAGTTTATTATGATACTCAAGCAGAAGAAAATACTTGGACTTCGTTAGGGCTGACTGCTGCAATGCTTTTTTTAGAAAATCATAAAGATGCAAAAAAATGGGAAGAATCTGCAAAACATTGGATGTTTTGTGCTGCTATTGTTCCTGATGACCTACATGATGATAGAAAAATAGACAAGATAGATAAGAAGAAAAGTATTAGAGAACTATGTAGTAAGAAAGTTACTTTTCTTCCAGATTTTATGGCAGAAAATCACGGTATAGTACATCCTAATTACACAGCATCTGTTATTTTAGGAGATATTATCAATCTATACCGTTTATTTGGAAGAAAAGAGCCCTCACACTGGTATTGGCACCGGCAGGAAGTATATGATAATTTGAAATTTCTCTCTGATAAGAATGGTATAGTTCATCCTGTGCAGGGGATGGATTGGCCTTATTTAACACCTTCTGGTTTACCAAGTGTTCATTGTTTTGCTCACTTATACCTGAAAGATAAAGAAGGGGCATATTTTGAAAATGCTGCATTAAATCTTGCAGAAAAAATAATAAAAGGTAATAAAGGAAGAATGTGGCATCCTGATATAGTTCAATATTGTCATAATATACAGGACCCTATGCTTTTATGGGAACACCAGATTTGTAATTTTGTTCCTCTTTATCTTGCTCATCGTATATGTGCAAAAGAAAAAATTATGAAAGTCCCTTCTCAAAAAATTATTTTTGCTAAATATGTTGGGGTTAGAAAATATCCTCATTCAGGATTTATTTTTCATAAACATAAAAATGGACAGACCTCATTTAGTTGGCGCAATCAGATTATGGCACTTCCTGTTACATCTGATGGTTTTTTGACAATTGCCCCCTCATTTAATTCTATATTGGGGAAAATAAAAGTTAAGGGATATACTGAACATTTTAAAGTTGAATATATACATATCAATGAAAAGGAAGATGGTTTTACAGCCATTATGAGGGTAATACTTAATGATGGATGTATCAAACAGGATATTATGCTTGCTTCATTGCCTGATGGTAAGTTTGTCTGTAAGGAGGTTTTTTGGGCATTGAAGGGCTGCACTGTGGAATATATTCAACAAGGATATATTGAAATAATGAATGAGAGATTTCCTGAACTTAAAATAAACTGCACAGGTTCTCGCAAGTTATATACTCCATCAGGAGTGTATAACTTTCCAAGTATGGTCAAACCAAATTCCAAATATGACAAAAAAGTAGAACTTAAAAGCCCCCCCTGGCTTAATCTTGATGATAGGATGGGTATTATTATTGCATCTGAGGGGCACCAGACACTTTACCATAATCGCCACTTTTTTAAACCATATCACGCTGTTACCGATGAACTCTTTTTGAATATGCATAACAAGAAAAATTTTTATAAAAAAAATAGTATAATTGCAGATATTTTATTCATGTTTATCCCTGGACAAAATCACAAGGATACCCCAAAACAATTATTTATCACACCTCTGTCTTGCTCTGAAGGTATTTGGGGAGCTCTTACAGATAATAATCTCATTGTAGGTAATTTAGATGTTTGTTCAGGTTCATATTCTATTGAATTTAAACGTCAAAAAACTATATCTGTTTTTCCCGGAATTACAAAAATAGAAAATGGAAAAGTATCTTATGAAGTTGATATAATTAAAGGGCAATCACTTTTCATGGAGTCATTATTTTCTATAGAAACCAACGGATTTTTTATAGTATCTGCGTTACCAGGAGGACTTGTTTATATAACAAACAATGGGCGAGCCAAAGAAATTCTTTCCTTGGACGGGGAAAAAATATCAGTTGATGCTGGTAAAACTATACTTCAAAAAAAAAGGTAGATAAGAATTAGTAATAACTTTTGAAGTAAAATTGAAAATTCGGAGAGAAATAAATGGGAATAAAAATAATAAAGATTGAAGAAAGTGTTTTTGCAGAAAATGATAAAATTGCACAGGAGAACTATAAATTATTAGAAAAAAAAGGAATTATTTCTTTTAATTTTATGGGCTCCCCTGGTAGTGGAAAAACAACCATAATTGAAGAGATGATAAAAAAATTAAAAGATAAGTATAAAATAGGTGTTATTGAAGGTGATATTGCCGGTTGTTTAGATAGTCAACGAGTTGAAAAACTTGGTATTCCTGTTGTTCAAATAAATACAGGTGGTGCATGCCATTTAGATGCAAATATGGTTAAAAAAGGGATTGAAAAATTACCCCTTGAAAATCTTAATATTATTTTTATTGAAAATGTTGGAAATCTTGTTTGTCCTGCTGAATTTAAATTAGGTAATAAAATTAATATAGTTGTTACAAGTACAACAGAAGGAAGTGATAAGCCAGTTAAGTACCCTTTGATGTTTAATATTTCTGAAATATGCCTACTGAATAAAATTGATATAGAAGATAATTATTTTGAAAAAGATACATTTTTAAAAAACTTAAAAAAGGTTAATCCTCATATTGTTGTTTTTGAAATTTCTGCAAGAAGAGGGGATAACTTTGAAAAATGGATTAATTTTTTTGAAAATAAACTCTTGAATAATTAAGTATTCCATTACTTTGTTAACGGATAACCTATTACCTTCAAAAAGTTTTTTCTCTTAATAAGGTTTACCCGTCTATCTTTGGAGAGGGGAAGGATGGGATGGATGTAGAAAGAGAAAGACAAGGTAATTTTGGCAGAACCCCGAAGGGGAAAGGAGAAAAAATGAAGAAATTATTTTGTGCAGTTGTTTTGAGTGTTTTATTTGTTTCTTATGGGTCTTGTGATTTGAAAGAGAAAGGAGTTTCTTTGACTATTTATAACCAGAATTTTGCTCTTGTTTCAGATGTAAGAGAAGGGAAAATTGAAAAAGGAGAGTCAATTCTTAAATTTACAGATATTGCATCTTTAATTGACCCAACAAGTGTTTCTTTTTCTTCATTAAATTATCCGGGGTTATTGAGTGTAATTGAACAGAATTTTGAATATGACCTGCTTAATCCTGATAAACTTTTAAACAAGTATATTGAAAAAAATATTCAGGTAATTACAAAAGATGGGCAATTGTATAGTGGACAACTTTTAAGTTTTAATAGTGGTCAATTGATAATCAAGTCAAAAGAAGAAAATGTATTTATGCTCAACAGAGAAAATATAAGGGATATAACTTTTGTTGAAATTCCAGAAGGTTTAATTTTAAAACCAACTCTTGTTCTTGAAATAAGAAATAATAAAGAGGTATCTCATATACTTCAACTTAAATATATTACTGATGGAATAAACTGGAAAGCAGATTATGTTGCAGAACTTTCACCAGATGATAAAAAAATGGATTTAACTGGCTGGGTAACAATTGATAATAGGTCAGGAGTAACATATAAAGATGCAAATTTGAAACTTGTTGCAGGAGATGTTAGAAAAATTTCTCAATACAGAGAATATGCAATGCCTGCTGGAAAAGTTCTTGCTGCACAGGCAGCTCCTCAATTTGTTGAAAGTCCATTTTTTGAATACCACCTCTATACTCTAACAAGACAAACAACTATTAAAAATAATCAAACAAAACAAATAACTTTTCTTTCCTCGGCCAATGTTCCTGTCAGGAAAAAGTTTATATATGATGGGGCGGCCAATAGATATTATCATTATGACAGTTGGCGTTCTGTCCCTTACAATGATAAAGTTGAGATTCATATTGTTTTTGAAAATAAGAAGGAAAATAATTTGGGTTTGCCCATACCAAAGGGAAGAGTTAGATTTTATAAAAAAGATACAGAAAATACTACTCAATTTATAGGAGAAGATAATATTGACCATACACCAGAAAATGAAAAAGTTGAACTTATAATTGGAAGTGCGTTTGATATAAAAGGTGAAAGGATAATTTTAGAGCATAATAAAATTTCAAGTAATATCTATAGTGATACATACCAGATAAAATTAAGGAATCACAAAAAAGAGAAAGTTGAAATAGAAGTGATTGAGCATTTATATGGTGATTGGGAAATTACTAAAGGTTCACAAAATTATGAAAAAGTTGATGCTAATACCATAAAATTTCTTGTTGAGGTACTTCCAGAAAAAGAATTTGTAATAAATTATACTTCTGTTTCCAAATTTTAACTTTCCTACCCCCTATTTTTTCTAAGGAGGGAGTAAGTAATTTTCCCCTTTTTCAAAGGGGGAAGTTTTTCTCCTTCCTTTATAAAAGCATGTCCGCCATAATACATGTCGGACAGGCTTTGTTAAAGGGGGAAGTATCTCTCCTTCCCTTATAAAGGGAAGGTAGGGATGGATTTTATTAAAATCTCCCCTTGCCCCTCTTTTCTAAAGAGGGGAATATAAAATCCCCCTCATCCCCACCTTCTCCCCAGTGGGGAGAAGGATGAAATCCCCCTACCCCCTTTTTCAAAGGGGGAAATAAAGCACCAAATCTGAGGCACAGAGTAAGCAACTTTAGTCGGTTTACTAAAGGGGGAACTTATGGGGAAGGGATAAGTCAAAGGGAGTGAGAGGGATTTGCCTTTCTTTTTTATTCTCCACTTCTTTATTTATCAGGTACTGGTTTGGAAATAAAATTTGAATATTCAAAATAAGAAATCTGCCCTGGAGCAACTTTGGTATTCAGAGAAACATAGGTAAAGAGTGAACCAAAAAAGATAGGAATAAACCGAACAAATGGATTTTCGTTCATTGGAATTATAATTAAAGGGATTTTTTTTGAGTAAGTATATGTAATTTTAATAAGGTCAAAAAGATTTTTTTCTGTTTTTATTAAAGTTGCAATTTTTACTATATCACCAACTTTATTTCCTTTTCTTACAATTTCTTTTAACTTTTTTTCATTCGGTGTTTTTTTAAAATTGTGGTATGAAACAATAACTTTTTTATTTTGACTTTCCACAATTTCAGTCACTTCTTTTAAAATTCTACTTTTAAGTTCTACATCAATAAAATCAACATAAGTAATTATTTTTTTAAAAATTTCAAGTCGTTCTTTGTCTTTTATATAATATGGGTTTTGTCCACTTTCTTTATACCATCTAATAGTTGCAATAATTTTTGTATTTAATTTCTCTTTAATTTTTAATATCCATTCAGGTAATTCATCTATTGTTTTTCTTTTTAAAAATTCATCAATTCTACATTCAACCAATGCAATATCTTTTAACTTTTCTATATCACTGTTTTCTTCATTTCCTGTTAATACCACACATATCTTCTTCTGTAAGTCACTGCCCAATAAATTTCCCATTTTTTCTTCCTTACTTATCTGAGTTGGTACGTTATCGTTTTCTAAATAATACAAAGGTAGGGATGGATTTAATAAAATTCCCTCAAAATCCCCCCTCCTCCGAGCTTTCTCACTCCGCCATAAATCTTGTCGGACAGGATAAGGGGAGAAGAAAATACATCCCCTCTCTCTTCCCCTCTCCCCACTGGGGAGAGGGTTGGGGTGAGGGGGAAATTTGAAATCCCTCTCTTTCCCCCTTTGTTAAAGGGGGAAGTATCAAAATCCCCTCTAATTCCCTTTAAAATCCCTCTTAATCTCTCCGCCAAAAAGCGCGTCGGACAGGCCTTTTATAAAGGGAGAAATTAAAAGGGGGAAATGACGCACCAACTCTAAGAAACAAGGTAAGCAACTTTAGTCGGTTTGTCAAAGGGGAGAACCCGGTTCTCATAGAGAACCATGTTCTTTTATCTTAACATTTGTCAAAATGGGGAACAAAGTATTCTTTTATTAACTGACACTTCCCCTTATTAGATTTCAAAACCAATATCAAGTTTGCTTTTTGCGAGAATATAACTATTTTGTAAAACAGTGTTCACATCTGAGACCTTTATACCAGCAGAAATTATTATCTTTTTTGCAAATTCATCATCTATTAAATTTTCTGGTGAATGAGTATCTGTATCTAAAATAATTGGGAAACCATATTCATACCATAATCTAACAATATGACCATTAGAAAGACAATGTCCTTTTCTTGCACTTATTTCAATATAAATTTTTTTTTCAGCAGCAAGAATTGCATCTTCTTCACTTAAAATCCCCGGGTGACCTAAAATGTCAATATCACTTTCTATCCCTTTTCTATTTGTTCCTTTGGAAACTGGTTCTACAATTGTTTCTCCATGAACTACTATAAGTTTTGCACCAATGTTTTTTGCAATTTGGACAAGAACAGGAATATCTATTGGGTTGACATGAGTAATTTCTACACCTGGTATTGTCTTTATTTTGTAATTTCTATTTATTCTATCACAAACTCTTACCAATGAGGAAACAACCATTTCAACATTCGAAAAATCAATATGGTCTGTAAAAGCAATAACTTTATATCCTTTTTCTTCTGCTCTTCTTGCAAGTTCAGATGGAAGTAGACAGCCATCTGATAGAATTGTATGAGTATGAAGGTCAATCATTTTCTCCCTCCTTTTCTGTTTTTTGTTTTCCACGGGAATAATGAACTCCATGAACAACAACATCAACTTTAATTACTTTCAAGCCAGTTATTCTTTCAACTTCTTCTTTTATTTTTTTCTGTATTTGATAGGTAATTTCAGGTATATCAACTCCATATTCAATAATAATACCGAGTTCAAAACTTACTTCATTTTCTCTTACTATAATTTTAATTCCAGCATCATGTGTTTTTCTAATTAATTGGGCAATTCCTCCTACTAAACTTGTTATAATTTTATAAACACCTGGCACTTCTTTTGCTGCAATTCCCGCAATTGTTCCTAATACCTCATTATCAATTCTTACACTTCCTAATTCACCATTTTCCATATTTTCTTCTCCATTTTAAACAATTTTACTATAATGACTTGGAATATTATTCCTTTTCAGTATGTTCTAACTTTTGTTTATTACTTTTTTTGCAATGTAATTTTCAAGATAGCCAACATAATATCTGCCGCTTAAAAAAACTGGGTTATCCATTATTTCTTTATAAAATGGAATTGTTGTTTTTACTCCCTCAATCACTGTTTCTTCAAGCGCTCTTTTCATCCTTCTAATTGCTTCATTTCTATCTCTTCCATAAGTTATAAGTTTCATCAATAGGGAGTCATAATAAGGTGGAACAATATATCCTTCAAAAATATGTGTATCAACACGAACACCAGGACCTGATGGTAGAAACAGTTTTTCAATTTTCCCTGGAGAAGGTAAAAAATTGTTTTCAGGGTCTTCAGCATTTATTCTACATTCTATTGAATGTGCCTGTATTCCAATATCCCTTTGCTTGAAAGATAATTTTTCTCCACTTGCAATTAAAATTTGACTTTTAACAAGGTCTATGCCCGATACTAACTCTGTAATTGGGTGCTCTACCTGAATTCTTGTATTCATTTCTATAAAGTATGGTTTTTTATCTTTATCAACAAGAAATTCAATGGTCCCAGCATTTAGATATTTTATATTTTTTGCAAGTTTATATGCATATTTTTGTAATTTTCTTCTTAATTTTATACCAATAACAGGAGAAGGACTTTCTTCAATTAATTTCTGATGTCTCCTTTGAATTGAACAATCTCTTTCCGGGAAAAGGTATATGTTTCCTTTTTTATCAGCAAGAAGTTGTATTTCAATATGTCTTGGTCTTTCAAGAAATTTCTCAATGTAAAGGCCTCCTTCCCCAAAAGAAATTTTTGATTCTTCATAGCAGGTGTTCCATAAATTTTCAAATTCATCTGCACTACTTACAATTCTCATACCTCTGCCTCCACCACCAGCAGATGCTTTAATTATTACAGGAAAACCAATTTTTTTTGCATGATGGAGTGCTTTATCATAATTAAATTCTTCATATCCAGGAATTATGGGAATTCTGCATTTTTTAGCGATTTTTCTTGCCAATGGTTTATCTCCCATGGTTTTTATGTTTTCAGCGGTGGGTCCAATAAAAGTTATTCCTGTTGCATTACATATATCAACGAACTGAATATTTTCTGACAGGAATCCATATCCAGGATGAACTGCATCTGCTTTTGTTATTTCAATGGCACTAATGATAGAAGGAATATTCAAATAACTTATTGAAGGTGAACTTCCTCCAATACAAATTTTTTCATCAGCAAATTTTACAGGATATGAATTCTTATCAACTTCTGAATATCCTATCACTGTTTTAAGTTCAAGTTCTTTACAACTTCTCAAAACCCTGAGAGCAATTTCTCCTCTATTTGCTACAAAAACCTTTTTTATCATTTTATTTCAATTACGAAAAGGACCTGACCAAACTCAACTGGTTTTCCATTTTCAACCAATATTTCTTTAATAGTTCCGTCAACATCTGCTTTTATTTCATTCATAACTTTCATTGCTTCAAGAATACAAAGAACATCTCCATTTTTTACTTCTTTTCCGACTTCAACAAAAGGTGGACTTTCAGGAGAAGGAGAGCGATAAAAAGTACCAACAAGGGGTGATTTAACATAAACAATATTTTCTATTTTTTGAGTTTGTTCTTCTGTTTTCTTTAAAATATCAGATGGATTTATTTCTTCTTTTGTTTCCCATTCACTTTTTTTACCAAGAATAAGATGAAAATCACCTTTTTTGATTTCAAGATAGTCAAGGTCATATTTTTTCATAAATTCAGCATAAACTTTTATTTCATCTGTTTTCATTTTATTATTTAAACTCTTGTTATGTATTCGCCTGTTCTTGTGTCAACTTTTATCGTATCTCCAATTTCAATAAATAAAGGCGTCTGAACAATTAAACCAGTTTCTACTTTAACTTTTTTTCTTCCACCTTGGACAGTATCTCCTTTATATCCGGGTTCTGCTTCAATAACTTTTAAATCAACAGTTGTTGGTAAGATAATGTCAATAATTTCTCCATCTAAAAAAGCACCGTATGTTTGTACATTTTCTATTAAAAACTTCTCTTTTTCTCCAACAATTTCTTTTGCCACAGGAAACTGCTCATAAGTATTACTATCCATAAAATAAAAAACATTTCCTTCTCTATAAAGGTAGGTTAAAGGAATTTCGTCAACGAAAACATCTCCAACTTCAAAATCAGACCTGAAAGTAAGTTCAACAGTTTTGTTTGTTTTCATATCTCTAACCTTGATAAATACCTTACCTCTACCTCTTGATTGAGTAAGATGACTATAAGAAAGTACTGAATAAATATTATCTTCATATTTAAATAAACTTCCTTCTCTTAAATCAATTACTTTCATATATTCTCCAATTTCTTTTGTAAGGGAAAGACAAAATTTTTAATCTCCCTCTTTCCCTGTTGTGCTATCTGAAAACTCCAAAATCTCTTTTCAAAATTTCCATAACCCGTTGTGCTATCTGAAATCCCACTTTATAAAGGGGGAGAATACTCTCCCTCCTTTAAAAAAAGGAGGGCAGGGGTGGATTTTAAAATCTCGCCCTTTCCAATGCTTACCCGTCTATCTTTGTAGAGGGAAGGCCGGCTCGCCCGTAGGGTCCACAGAATTTCTCTGGGCTATGCCCGAGGGGATGGATTTTTATTAACAATCCCCCTTCATCTCCGTTGTGCTATCTGGGAGACGATAACGCACCAACTCTGCTTGCTAAACTTTGCTACCTCAGTCGATTTGCTTAAAGGGGAGAATTAAAAGGGAAAATCAAACACCAACTTTGCCCTGCTATTCCCCGCCTTTTTTAGTCAGTTTAAAAAAGACAGAAGGGGGATTTAATCTTTTGCTCGTTATTTTTCAGCAATATAGTTGGCTGGTTATTTATTATTATAACTTAAATAGACAATAAAAACAATAAAAGGGGAAAAACTGATTTTATTATTTTTTTATAAAGATATGATTTTCCACGGAGTGCTTTCAATATAATTTGTGTATTTTTTCATATCAATTCCTGTTTCTTTAAAACTTTCAGTCCATTTTTCAAAATCAAAAAATTCATTCCAGTTTTCCATCTTACCACCTTTTTTCCAGACATTATAAATTACCTTTGATATTTTTTCATCTCCTCTTGCGAGAAAACATTCAACACAACTCATATTATATGGATGAAAATCAACCTTTACATATCTATTTTTTTTATGGCTTTCAGTTATAAAATTTTTCTTTTGTTCATATCCATCAAGAGATATAAATTTTTCTTTTTCAAATTCAGTATGTGGTTTTGGAATAAATGTATTGAAAGAGACATTTACTTTAATTATTTTAGAAATATCATTTATTAAATTAACTATTTCAGAAATATCTTTTTCTGTTTCATCAGGTAGCCCAATCATAAAGTAAAGTTTTATATGTCTCCAACCACTTTCTCTTGCTTCTTGGCATAATTCAATCAATTTTGTGTTTCCCATTTCTTTACCAATTTTATTTCTCAAATTTTCTGATGTTTCAGGAGCAAATGTTAAAGAACTTTTTTTTATTTCTTTTATTTTGCCTGCTAATTGGAAAGTAAATGTATCCAATCGTAATGAGGGAAAGGAAATTGAGACATTTCTTTTTTTAAATTCATCAACAAGTAAACTAACAATTTTTTCAATTTCAGGATGGTCTCCTGCTGAAAAAGAAAGAAGTGAAATTTCTTCATATCCTGTCTTTTCAAATGTCTCTTTTGCAATTTCAAGCACTTTTTCTGGACTTCTCTTTCTCACTGGTTTCCAGCATTTTCCTGCCTGACAGAACTTACAATTTCTATAACATCCTCTCATTATTTCAAGAGAAATTCTATCATGGATAATATCAGTCAGTGGGACAAGGTATTTTTTAGGGAAATAAGAATTTTCAAAGTCAAAAATAGTTGCTTTTTTAATATTATTTTTTGGAGACATAGGGACAAAAACACCTTCAATTTCTGAAAGGCATTTTAGAATTTTTTCTCTTTTTTCTCCTCTTAATTCCCTATATGTCTCAACTATTTTTTCCATTGCTTCTTCTCCTTCTCCTATTACGAAAACATCTATGAAGGGAATAATTGGAAATGGATTGAAAACACTATTGCCACCAGCAATAATAATTGGCTCATTATTACCTCTTTCTTTTGAGAAAATTGGGATTTTGCTTATATCTAAAAGGTTTAGAACATTTGTATAATTTAGTTCAGAAGATAAACTAAACCCCACAATATCAAAATCCATAACAGGCGTTTTTGTTTCAAGTGTAAAAAGGGGAATATCTTCTTTCTTTAAAATTTCTTCCATATCTTCTAATGGAGAAAAAAATCTTTCACAAATACAATCATCCCTTTCATTCAACATACCATATAAAATTCTGAATCCCAATGATGACATACCAATTGAATAAATATCTGGATAGGAAAGGGCAATTTTTACCTTTTCTTTTTCCCATTTTTTAATATAAACATTTATTTCTTTGCCTAAATAAGAAGCAGGATTTTTTACTTTTGATAATAATTGAGTAATTTTATTTTCCATTAAAATACAGACCAACTATCCTGAATATTTTTTAAAAAAATTATACATATCAAACAGGTAATAAGAGAAGAACCACCATAACTGATAAAAGGCAGCGGTATACCGACAATTGGGAAAAGTCCCATAGTCATTCCTATATTTATTGTAAATTGTGCAACAAACAGAGTTAATATTCCTGTTGCAAGAAGTTTCCCAAATTCATCTGTTGTAAAAGAAATAATCTCAATAATTTTTTTAAAAAAGAGATAATAAAGAAAAAGAAATATTAGAACTCCAATAAAACCAAATTCTTCTGCTAAAACACAAAAAATAAAATCAGTGTGATATTCTGGTAAGAAAGCAAGTTTTGTCTGTGTTCCTTTTAAAAATCCTTTACCTATAAGTCCCCCTGAACCAATTGTTATTTTTGATTGTAAGAGATTATATCCAGCACCAATTGGGTCTCTTCCAGGGTTTATAAAAGTAAGGATTCTTTCTTTCTGGTAGCCCTTCATACTAAACCATAAAATAGGACTTAAAAGTAAAACAATAAAAAATAAAGATAAAAATTGTTTTCTACTCATATCTGCCTGATACAAGATACCAAGAGAAATGAATATAAATATAAAAGCAGTTCCTAAATTTGGTTGTAAAAGAACAAGAATAAAAGGTATAAAGACAATCAAAAGAGATGTAAAAAAAACAGAAAATTTTCTAATATTTCTATTTTCTAAATATGCAGAAAGTGCAACTATCAAAACAAACTTGGCAAATTCAGATGGTTGAAAATATAGCCAACCCAAATTTATCCATCTTGAAGGTCCTTTTTCCCCGGTAGCAAGAACTATTAAAAGAAGAAATAAAATTATAAAATATAAAATGGGGGCAAACCTTTTTAATTCTCTATAATTAACTCCATTTAGGAAAATAATAATAATTGTTCCTAAAATAACCCATATACATTGTTTAACAAAAAAGCTCGACTTGAAGATAATTCCTTTTGAAGCACTATAAAGAAGAAGTAATCCAATAATAACAAGAATATAAGTCAAAATTACAATAAATGTACTATCATCCCTTTCTTTAAAATATCTAAATAATCCCATTTTCTATTTCCTCTGATTTCTCTATTGGATTTTTATTTTCTTCCTGGGTTTCTTCATTTGTTTCGCCATTTTCTTCAATTCTTCCTTTTTCAGGTATGAAGACCTCTTTTAAAATTTTTCCTGCTATTAATGCTGCTTCTGCGGAAGAAGCATGGTCAAGAAAAACAACTATTGCAATTTGAGGATTACTGCTTGGAGCATAACAAACAAATCCACCATAAGTTGGTAAATCACTTTCTCCCCCTGCTCTTTGAGCAGTACCTGTTTTCCCACTTACTTCAAATCCTTCAACATTTGCTAAATGTCCTGTCCCAAAAAGAACAACATTTCTTAATCCCTTTTTTAAAATTTCAAGTGTATCTGAACTTATAAAGACTGTTTTATTGATAAAAGGTGAACATTCTTTTAAAACATTTCCATCAGGTGAAACAATTTTTTTTACAATAAACGGCTCCCAGATATTACCTCCATTTGCAACTGTTGAAATTAAAGATAGAAGTTGAATTGGAGTTGTTAGAATTGGACCCTGTCCTATTGCTAAATTTAGTGGGTCTGTTTCCTTTTTTAAAGGAAGATGCCCGCTTTTTTCTCCTGGAAGGTCAATTCCTGTTTTTTCTCCTAAACCAAATTTACTTGCATATTCAAGCATTTTTTCAACTCCAACCTTCATTCCACATGTGCCAAAAAATATATTACAGGAAAAAGGTAAAGCGAGGTTTATATCAATTAACCCATGCCCCTCATCTTTCCAGCAATGAAAAACTCTATCTCTTATTTCCATTGCTCCTCTACATTCAATTCTGTCATATTCTTGAATTTCGCCTGTCTCCAATGCAGATATTTCTGTTATAATTTTAAAAATTGAGCCAGGTGGGTATTGACCTTTTATAACTCTATTCACAAGAGGATGACTTGCTAAATTAAAATATTTTTCTACTTCTCCTGGTTTAAAACCGGGTCTACTAACAAGAGCAAGAATTTCTCCATTTCTTGGGTCCATTGCGACTACACAACCACTTCTATTTCCTAATTGTTTATATGCACTTCTTTGAATAACACTATCAATAGTTAAAATTAAACTGTTCCCTGTTTTCCCTGCTTGTTTTTTAAGAACTTTTCTGTAATGTCCAAGAGCATCAACTTCTACCTGTATTCCGCTGGGACTTCCTCTTAAAAAGGTATCATAGTATCTTTCTACCCCGTCTTTTCCAATAGTATCTCCTATTTTATATCCTTTGTCTTTTAATGCATCTAATTCTTCTTTTGAAATTTCTCCTAAATATCCAACAACATGACATGTCTGGTCTTCAAGTGGATATTGTCTACCAATACTTTCCTGAGGGAAAATACCCGGTAAATTATCAATATTTTCTTCAATAAGAGAAACTTCCTCAATAGATAAATTCCTTTTTATTACTATTCTATCATAAGGATTTGTATATTTTTTTTTGAATTTTTCAATAAGAAAGTACTTATTAAAAGAAATTATATTTGATAAAATTTCTGCTTCTTTTTCAATATTTTTTATGTCAAAAGGGATAAATACAAGATTAAGAGTAGGTATATCTTTTGCAAGAATTTTTCCATTTCTATCATAAATAACTCCTCTTGGAGTTCCGATATTTATAGTTCTTATACAATTTTTAGCAGAAAGTTGTGAATAATATCCATATCTTACAACCTGAAGAAAAAAGCACCAGACACCCAAAATTATTACAAGAAATTTAACTAAATTGTAAAAAAGTCTTTCTTTTTCCATTTCAATATCTTTCCCAAATAAACAAAATATTCAACAATTACATTTAGTATAGCAAAAATTAATGAATATTTTAAGATTACCTGTTTATTCCACATAAATCCTTCCCCAATTTTCATTGGTAAAATTATAAAATACATTAGACTAAAAATAAAAACCAAAATATTTCTTATAAGAAAAGACCTTACCTTATAAAAAGAATTTATATATACAATAATAAGAAAAATTATACTACTAAAACCAGGAATTGATTTGTTAATTGTGTCATATATTATGCCTGAAACAAAAGATAAAAACAAAGAAATTTCAATATTCCCTTCCCACACAAGATTTAAAAGGAATATAAGTAAAAAACAAGGGACAACATTAGGGGAAAAATAAATTGAAAATATAATCTGAATTCCTACAACAACTAAAAAAACTTCAAAAATTCTAATTATGCCTTTCTTTTCCAATTAGTACCTCTTTAATATAAGAATACATACAGTATGGTTTAACATAAATTTTAAGAAATAATGAATTTGTCTGTTTTTCTATTTTTACAACTTTGCCAATTTTTATACCAGCAGGAAAACTTTTACTATAACCAGAAGTTAAGACCTCATCCCCAATTTTAATATTACTATCAGAAGAAATATATTTTAAAAGAACAAATGGAGTTGTTCCTCCTTCAATAATTCCGACTTCACCAGTTGAAAAAAGAACAGAACTTATTTTTGTTTTTGAATTAAAAATAGTAGAAACATAAGATACATTTTCTTCCACTCTTTCAACTTTACCAACAAGATTAAGGTCATCTGTTATAACAACCATCCCAGTTTCTACATTTTCCTTTTGCCCTTTATCAACAACAAGTTCACCAGGAAATAAACTTGGGATGAAATTTATAATTCTTCCAACAATAAATTCATTTAATTTTCCTTCTTCATTTAATTTAAGGATTTTTTTAAGTCGTTCATTTTCATTTATTATTTCTGAATAATTTATAATGTTTTTCTTGACCAAATTTTTGGAAAAATTTCTTGAAAAATATAATTTATTAATAAGAAATGAAAAATAAATTAAAATAAAAAATAATATTTCTTTTCTAAATCGCCATATCATAATTTTCTATTAGATGTTTTGTGTAATTTATTCTTGAGGGAAATGTTTAAAATATTTTTCTTCTTCAAGCATTTTACCTGTTCCTCTAACAACAGCAGTAAGAGGGTCATCAGCAACAATTACAGGAAGTTTTGTCTCCTGAGAAATAAGTTTATCAATTCCTTTTAATAATGCCCCCCCACCTGCAATTACAACTCCTCCTTCTTTAATTAAATCACTAGAAAGTTCTGGGGGTGTTTCTTCAAGAACATCCCTAACAGCATTTACTATTAAACTTAATGTGTCTTTTAATGCCTCTCTTATTTCCTCTGAGTTTATTTTTATCTGTTTGGGCAATCCCTCTACCAGACTTCTTCCATGAACATCCATTTCAAGTTCTTCATTAAGTTTATAAGCAGAACCAATTTGTATTTTAATTTCTTCTGCTGTTCTTTCCCCAATTAATAAATTATATTTTTTCTTTAAATATTCAATTATTGCTTCATCCATTTCATTGCCTGCAATTCTTAAACTTTTTGTAATTACAATACCCCCAAGTGATATAACTGCCATTTCAGTTGTCCCCCCACCTATATCAATTATTAAACTTCCACATGGTTCCTCAACAGGCAGTCCCACTCCTATTGCTGCTGCCATTGGTTCTTCAACAATTCTTACCATCCGCGCTCCTGCTTTTAAAGCGGTCTCTTTAACTGCTCTTCTTTCAACGCTTGTAATTCCAGAAGGAACTGAAATTACAATTCTTGGTGGAAGGACAAATTTATGTTTTGGTGTTTTTACTTTTGAAATGAAATATCTCAACATTGCTTCGCATCCATCAAAATCAGCAATTACTCCATCTTTCATTGGTTTCATTGCGACTATATTAGCAGGTGTTTTTCCAAGCATTTTTTTTGCTTCTCCACCAACAGCAACGAATTCTTTTGTGGTGGTATTCATTGCAACTATTGATGGTTCCATCAAGACAACTCCTTTTCCTCTGACATAAACACATGTATTTGCTGTTCCTAAATCAATACCTATATCATTTGAAAAAAAAGTCAGAAATTTTACCATATTTTCTCTCCTTACATTTCTTCTATAATTTTAAAAACTTCATCGCCATCTCTAACAATTTCATCTGTCTTTATTCCAATTTCATCACCAACTTTTGCAACTTCAACTTCCTGGTGTTCTATTTGTATTGAATTTACTTTTTGAGAAAAATCTGTTGTGTGTCCTTTTATATGTATCTCATCTCCCCTTTTTAACTGGTCGTTGGTAATTTTAATAGCAGCAACTCCAATTTTATTAAAATAATGTGTTATCTCCCCTATTTTCATCTCCTTCATTATTCACCTCCATTTTGTTCAATATATCAATAAAAACATTAACAAGTTCTCTATCAAATTGAGTACCTGCATTTGCCAATAGTTCACTTATTGCTTCCTCTTTACTTAGTGCTTTTCTGTATGGTCTATCTGCCCGCATAGCACTATAAGCATCAGCAATTGCCAAAATTTTAGCATATAAAGGGATTTTTTCTCCACTTAATCCTTCTGGATATCCCCTTCCATCAACTCTTTCATGATGATATAAACATGCTTCAACTTTTTCTTTATCCACATTTAATGGTCGCAAAATATTCACAGTTATTAAAGGATGCTTCTTTATAAAATATTTTTCTTCTGGTGTTAATGGTTCTTCTTTAGAAAGAATACCATTTTTTACTCCTAATTTTCCCAGGTCATGTAAAAAAGAAGATATTTTTAGTGTTTCTATTTCTTCATCACTTAATTCTAATCTCTTTCCAAGAAGTGTAGCATAATATGCAACCATTTCTGAGTGTTGTTTTGTGTATCCATCTTTTACTTCAAGTGATTTTATTAGACACTCTATTGTATTTAAAAAATATGAGCCCCTAATTGTTTCCAATAAAATAGAGTTTTCAATTCCTATTCCAATTTGCATTGAAAATAATTCAAGAAATTTTACCTCGTTTTTTTCAAAGATACCTATGTTTTTAGAAATTTCTATATCAAGCAATCCAACTTCTTTTTCTTTTCCTTTTATTCTAACAAAAGCACGAATTGTTTTAGTTTGTTCATCTAATTTAACTATTTCTGAACCAAAGATTTTATTTATTTCTTCTTTTGAATAACTCATTTTTTGTTTATTTGTCTTATCTGCAATATATTTATGTTTTCTTAAAATAAAATTGCTACTGCCTTTATCAATTAAATAGATTGAAATTCTTTCGGGTGAAAATGTTTTTAATAAAATGTCAGATATATTCTCAAGAAATGTATCAATGTCTGTAAGAAATCCAATATTTTTGTTCAACTCAAAAAGTGTCTCAAAAATTTTTAATCTTGATACTTCTTTTAATAAACTTCCAATTTCTATATTTTTTTTAATTGTTTTAAAAAATTGATTAATATCAAATGGATAAATCAAAAGGTCATTTGCACCTGAATTTATTGCTTTTACTGCATTTTTAATTTCTTCATCTATTACAACAATTGGTATTAAATTATTGAATTCCCTGACGTTTTTAATAAACTGGAATCCATCAATTTCGCTTATTTGTAAGTCAAGTAAAATAAGAGTAAATTCATTATTTTTAATTTTATCAATTGCTACAAAACCATTATTTGTTTCCTCAAAAATAAAATTTCTTTTTTCAAGTAAATCCCTGCATAATTTTTTTAAATTTTCCTTATCAGATATAATTAAAATTTTTTCATTCATTTTCTACCTCTCTTTGTTCATTTTATTTTAACAAGATAATGGAACAAAGTCAATATAATACCATTTACCCTATAATTTTTGAATTGTTTATTTTTTATACTGCTTCTTCTTATGGTAAAATTAAAAAATGCTTGAAACAAAAAATTTAAAAAAGAGTTTTGGGAGAAAAGTAGCCGTTAGAGATATTTCCATAAATGTTGGTAAAGGAGAAATTGTTGGACTTTTAGGTCCAAATGGGGCAGGAAAAACGACAACTTTTGAAATGGTACTTGGATTTTTAAAACCAGATAAAGGTAATATTTTTGTTGATGGGATAGATATAACAAACTTTTCTGTCTGGAAAAGAAGTCAATTGGGTATTTCTTATCTTCCACAGGAAATATCAATTTTTTCAAAATTAACAGTTGAAGAAAATTTCTATATAATTCTTGAATCATATTACAAAGATAAAAAAAAGATGAAGCAGGTTGTTGAAGAATATCTAAAAAAGATAGGGCTTTATGATATGAGGGAACAGCCAGCAGGAACTCTTTCAGGCGGAGAAAAAAGGCGACTTGAAATAGGAAGAAGTTTAAGTTTAAATCCCAAGTTTTTTCTTTTAGATGAGCCTTTTTCAGGAATTGACCCAAAAACTGTATCTGAACTTCAGGATATAGTTGTCAAATTAAAAAATTCAAATATTGGTATTTTACTTACAGACCATAATGTAAGAGAAGCACTAACAATAACAGATAGAGCATATATAATTTATCAGGGCAAAATACTTATTGAAGGAAAACCAGAAGAAATATTAAAACATCCAGAAGCAAGAGGTGTTTATTTTGGAGAGAAATTTCAGATATGAGAAAGAATTTAACGATATTACCGGTACATGTTGGAATTATAATGGATGGAAATGGAAGATGGGCTAATAAAAAAAATTTGCCAAGAATTTTTGGTCATAAAGAAGGGATTAAAGCAGTAAGAAGGGTGGTAAAGGCAGCAAAAAAATTTGAAATTAAATATCTTACATTATATTCCTTTTCAACAGAGAACTGGAAAAGACCGCAAGAAGAAGTTTCTTTTCTCCTTAAACTTATAGAAACAAGACTGATAAAAGAAGGAAATAATTTAAACAAAAATAATGTAAAAGTTGATTTTATTGGTAAGAAAGAAAAACTTCCTAAAAAACTTATTGAAATAATGGACAGGGTAAGAAATTTAACTAAAAAAAATACAGGACTTACTTTAATTTTTGCTATAAATTATGGAGGCAGACAGGAGATATTGGATGCAATAGAACAAATAATTAAACATGGGAATATAAAAAAGGTTGAAGAAGAAAATTTCCGGAATTTTCTTTATCTTCCTTCTCTTCCTGACCCTGACCTTATAGTAAGAACAGCAGGAGAAAAGCGAATAAGCAATTTTTTATTATGGCAATCAGCATATTCAGAGCTTTACTTTACAGATGTTCTCTGGCCTGATTTTGATGAAGAGGACTTTTATAAATGTCTTGTTTCTTACCAAAGAAGAAAAAGAAAATTTGGGGGGCTTGTTAAGTGAAAAGAGTTGTTATTTTTGGTTCAACAGGGACAATAGGAATAAATACACTTGAAGTTATAAATAGACAAAAAAATAAATTTAAAGTTGTCGCTCTTGCATGTAAAGAAAACAAAAAAATTCTTTCTCAACAAATTGAACAATTTTTACCTGAATTTGTTTATATTGAAGAAAGAGATACATCTTTTGAAAGGAAATTTAAAAATATAAAATTTTTTTATAAAGGAGAAATGTCTGAAATTTCAAAAGTTGATTCAGATATTTTCATTTTTGCTATACCTGGTATTGACAGTTTAGATACCTTTGTTGAGTGTCTGAAAAGGAGAAAAAAAATTGGACTTGCAACAAAAGAAATTCTTGTTGTTGCAGGTAGTATTATAAAAAATTTATTAAAAAAATACAAAAGTGAAATTCTCCCTATTGATAGTGAGCATAATGCAATTTTTCAGATTATAGAAAAAGAAAATAAAAAAGATATTAAAAAGATATACCTGACTGCATCAGGGGGACCTTTTTATAAAACAAAAATTAAAAGTCCATCTTTAAAACAGGTTCTTTCTCATCCTATATGGAAAATGGGCAAGAAAATAACAATTGATTCTGCAACAATGATGAATAAATGTTTTGAAATAATTGAAGCACATCATCTTTTTTCTTTACCATTTGAAAAAATTGGGGTTTTATTTCATCCTGAGGCAATAGTTCATGGGTTAGTAGAATTTATTGATGGAACAATAAAGGCAATTATGTATAAACCAGATATGAAAATTCCAATAAATTATGTTTTAAACTATCCTGAAAGAGAAGGAGAATCTCTTGAAATTCTACCATTAGATAAGATGAAAAAACTTACTTTTAGAGCTCCTTCTGGAAAAGAAAAATTTATAAAGTTTGCAAAAGAGTCAATAAAAATAAATGGCTCTTATCCTGTTGTTTTAAATACTGCAAACGAAGTGTCTGTTAGGTATTTTCTTGAAAATAAAATAAAATTTCAAGATATTTTAGGGACTATTGAAAAAATAATTAAAAAACAAAAAATACAAAAAAATATAACTATAAATGATATTTACAGAATTACAGAAGAAATAAAAAATTCTTATTAAAAAAATGGGAAAAATTTATTTTCCACAGTCAAAAATAGGTAAAAAAGGTTTTCCAATAGAGACTGAATTGACAATTCTTGATATTGCTCAAAGAAATAATATTCAATTATCTGCTGAATGTGGTGGACAAGGAAAATGCGGGAAATGTGTTGTAAGAATTGAGAAGGGGAAAAGAAATTTATCACCACTAAATCAAATTGAAGAAAAATTTTTCTTATCAGATAATGAGCGGCTTGCCTGCCAGACAAAAATAATAAAAGATAATGGAGATATAGTTGTCTACATAAAAGATTCTGGAAGGTATGAAATTTTAAAGTTTGGAATGGAGAGAAAAATTCCTATTTGTCCTCGTTTTTACAAAAAAAATGAAAATGTCTATAAAGAAGGAGAGATTATAGATGTTTATAGAGGAAATATTTTTGGATTGGCAATTGATGTTGGTACAACAACAGTTGTTTTTGATATTGTGAACCTTGAAAATGGTAATATTATAGCAACAGTTGCTAAAACAAATCCTCAAATTTCTTTTGGTAATGATGTTATTTCAAGAATTGAATATGTTTCTATTGATAAAAATCAAAAAAGATATTTAAATGATGAAGAAAAAAGAGAAAGAGTAAAAAAACTACAAAGAGTTATTATTGAGGCAATCAACAATTCAATTGATGAAATTTCGGGAAAATATGGAGAAAATTTTTCAGAAAAAATTTATAGTGTTGTTGTATCAGGAAATCCTACAATGAGAAATTTATTTTTTGGGATTGATGTCTCTTCCCTTGGAGTAAGTCCATATGAGCCAGTCCATAAGGAAGAAATAATTGTTATGCCAGAAGAAATTGGATTAAAAATAAACAAAAATGGAGATGTTTATGGGATTCCTCTTATTGGTGGACATGTTGGAGGAGATATTGTTGCAGATATTTTATCATCAGAAATTTATAAAAATGAAGAAATATCCATTATAGTTGATATAGGAACAAATGGAGAAGTAGTTATTGGAAATAAATATAAAATTATTTCTACTTCCGCAGCAGCAGGCGGTGCTTTTGAAGGTGGGAATATTTCCTTTGGAGTTGGAGCAATAGAAGGGGCAGTGAAAAAAATAGAAATAATTGATGGAAGAGTTTTTTATTCTACAATAGGAAATAAATATCCAATTGGTATATGTGGTTCTGGTTTTATTGATTTACTTGCAGAACTTTTAAAATATAATATTTTAAGTAAAAATGCAAAATTAAAACAGGACTTTTACATAACAGGAGAAATAAAAATTACACAGGCAGATATGTACCAACTTATAACTTCAAAATCAGCAATAAAAACAGCACAGGATATACTTATGAAATGTTATCCAGTTGAAAAAGAAAATTTAGGGAAAATTTACATTTCTGGCGGATTTGGGAATTTTATAAATGTAAAAAATGCAATGAAAATAGGACTTATTCCAGAAATTGAAGAAGAAAAAGTCATTAAAATTGGAAATGGTTCTCTTGAAGGGGCAAGAGAAATTTTGTTATGTGAGGAAAGAAAAAAAACTGCTGAAGAAATTGCAAGAAGCGTAGTTCATATAAAAACAAATGAAGTAGAAAAGAATTTTGATTATATACTGGCAGAAAACATGTATTTTTAACAAAGAGAGGTTATGAACTCAAGAGAAAGGATATTAAATGTTTTTGAAGGTAGAAAAGTTGACAGAATCCCTATTTCTTTATATGAATTTGATGGTAATTATGATAGTTGGATTTATAATTATCCTGAATATGTTGAGATTCTGAATTATGCAAAAGGGAAAACAGATAAGATGTATTTCTGGTTTCCAATAATAAATAGTCCATCTATTTTTTATGGACAAATAGACCTAAATGATATAAAAACAGAAGAATGGGAAGAAAATGACCAATTTCATACAAAAACAACAATAAGAACACCTCTTGGGGAAGTTTATACTCACTCAAGACAGGATAAAGGGATTCATACATCCTGGACAATTGAGAATTTATGTAAGAATATAAATGATGCTAAAAAAATTCTTTCTCTTCCATACATCCCTATGAAAGTTGATGTTTCATCTTTTTTTGAAAAAGACAAAAAATTAGGAGAAGAAGGAATTTTAATGGGTGATATTCCTGATGCTTTATGTTTGGTGGTTAGCCTTTTTGGTTTTAGTAGATTTTTAATGTTTTATATTGACAACCCGGATATTATTTTTAAACTCATAAATTTTTTTCAGGAAAGAATTTATAATTACTTAAAAGAACTTTTAGAAAATGGAGCAATAACAGTATATAGAATATGTGGTCCAGAATATGCTACTCCTCCTTATTTAAGCCCAAATGAATTTGATAAACTTGTAACTCCTTATGATAAGCAATTGTTCCAACTTCTTCACAAATATGGAGCAAAAGGGAGATTACATTCACACGGGAAAATAAAAAATGTTTTAAAGGCATTTTTAGAGATAGAAATAGATGCTACTGACCCTATTGAACCACTGCCAGATGGAGATATAACATTAAAAGAAGCAAGAAAAATTCTTGGAGAAAAAATTGTTTTGATAGGAAATATAGAAGAAAGATTATTGGAAATTGGAAGTAAAAAAGATATTGAAGATGCAGTTAAAAAAGCAATTAATGAAGTTGGAAATACACCATTTATTTTATGTCCAACAGCAATGCCATTAACAACTCCACTTGATAAAAAAATAAAAGAAAACATTATTCATTATATTGACTGCGGAGGGAAATATGGGAAATTATAAAATTGAAAAAATTTTATTGAGTGAAACTTTTTTGTTATCATTCAATCAAAATATAAAAGGAGGGAGAAAATGATTGAGAATATAAAGTGGTTAGGGCATTCATCTGTTTTAATAGAGAAAGAAGGTAAATATATTTATGTTGACCCATGGAAAATAAAAAAAGATGAACCAAAAGGTGATTTAGTTTTAATAACACATCCACATTATGACCATTGTAGTCCAGAAGATATAGATAAAATAAGGAAAGACCAAACAATTATTATAGGACCATCTGATGCAGTTGAAACAATAAATGGAAATACAAGAAAGATAAAACCGTATGAGGAAATTGAACTGCCTTATGTAAAAATAAAAGGTGTTCCTGCATATAATATAAATAAAAACTTCCATCCAAAAAGCAATAATTGGGTTGGATATATAATAAAATTTCCTGATAGTTCAATTTATATTACAGGTGATACTGACTTTATACCTGAAATGAAAGGAGTTAAGGTTGATATTGTCCTTTTGCCAATTGGGGGAACATATACAATGGATGCAGAACAGGCAGCAGAAGCAATCAACAATATGAATGTAAAAGTTGCAATACCAATTCATTATGGGAATATTGTAGGTAGTAAAAAAGATGCTGAAAAATTAACTTCTCTTGTAAAAAATGCAGAAGTAAAAATTCTTTAAAAGGAAACCTCTTTTCCACTTTCAGCACTTATATAAATTCCTTCAAGCATTTTTATTACCTCTAAGGATTGCTCTAATTTTACAGGTACCTCTTTATTTTCCTTTACACATTCAAAAAACTCCTTTATTTCCTGATGATGTGGTGGCTGAATATCTGACATCACATTATCAAATAATGGTTTTATATCCTGTAAAATACCATTTTTTTCTGTTGCAATTTTTCCATCAGGCCATAAAAATCCACTTTCTGTTCCAAATAAAGTTGTAGAAAAATCCTCCAATTTTTCCATATTTGCAAGAAAACTACATGTTAAGACCAAACTTCTTCCATCATCAAACCTTATAAATCCAGAAGCAAAGTCCTCTACATTATATGTCTCTCTATCCCACTCACCCCATAATCCTCTTATATCTTTTCTCTTTGCAAGTTTTGTATATGTAATTCCTTTTACTGAATGGACTTTTGGGCATCCGATAAACCAGTAAGTCAAATCAAGAATATGAACTCCGATATCAAACATAGGACCGCCGCCTGAAAGTTCTTTTTTAATAAATGTATCTCGGGCTGGTATTCCTCTTCTTCTTAATGCATTGGCAAAAGCAAAATAAATTTCTCCAAAAAAGCCATCATCAATTAGTTTTTTTGTCAAAACACTTTCTTTTCTAAATCTTTGATGTTGTGCTGCCATAAGTTTTTTATTTGATTTTTTTGCCTGTTCTATCATACCTTCCACTTCTTTTACACTTGTAGCAAGAGGTTTTTCACATATTACATGTTTTCCTGCTTTCAATGAATCAATTACTGCTGGATAATGCAGTTTATTTGGAGTACATACATCAACAATATCAATTTCCTGAATCTCAAGCAGTTTTTTATAATTATCAAAAATATATTTTATTCCTTCTTTTTCTGCTTGTTTTCTTGCTTTTTCTGAAACATCTGCTATCCCAATTACTTCAACATCTGATAACTTTTTCCAGCCAGGAAAATGAGTTGAACTTGCAATACCACCAAAACCAATAAATCCAACACAATACTTCCCATTTTTCATTTTTTCTCCTTTCCTTTAAGAGTCAAAACCAATTCTTACATCAACTGCAATTACTTCTTTTTCCTTAACAATTAAGGGATTTATATCCATTTCTTTTATTTCTGGAAAATCACTAACCAATTGTGATACCCTTAAAAGTGTTTCTTTGATTTTTTCTTTATCAACTGGTGGAATATTTCTGAAACCATTAAATAATTTACTTGCCTTTATATCATCAATCATATCAGAAACTTCATTTTCCATAAGCGGCACAAGAGAAAAAGAAACATCTTTAAAAAGTTCAACATAAATTCCACCAAGCCCAAACATTATTAAATGCCCAAATTGAGCATCTTTATTAACTCCAACTATTGTTTCAATTCCACCTTCTATATATTGTTGTATCTGTATTCCTTCAATTTTAGCATCTTTTTTATATTCTTTCACTGACCTTATTATGTCATTAAATGCTTTCTCAAACTCAGATTCTGTTTTTATCCCTACTTTTACTCCTCCAACTTCTGTTTTATGAATTATATCAGGAGAAACAAGTTTCATAACTACTGGGTATCCCATTTTTTTAAAGATATTTTTCCCGTCTTCTAAATTTTTAGCAATAAGAGAATTGATTGTATTTATACCATAGAGAGAAAGAATTTCTCGTCCTTCAATATCTCCTACAACTTTTATTTTTGCCTTTTTGAAATTATCCAATTTTTCTTTTACCTTTTCTTTATTTACTTTGTAAGTTATAATTTTTTCTTCTTTCTTTTCCAAATATTTTCTGTAATTTACCATCCCTTTAAGAGAAGATACAGCCCTTTCAGGAAAAGGATAATTTGGAATTTTTCCCTCACTTAATCTTATAATTCCTGGCTCTATTCTTTTTCCTCCCATAAAACATCCTACAACTGTCTTGTTAAAACCTTTTGAGACATCAATAATTTTATCTGCTGTTTCTTTTGGTTCAGTTACAACCTGTGGAGTGAGGATACATATAACTGCCTCTACATTTTTATCAGATATAACAACATTAAGTGCTTTTCCATAATTTTCTGCCATTACATCACCTAAACAGTCAACTGGATTATTTATATTAGAAGATGGGGGTAGAAATTCCTTTAACTTTTCTTTTGTTGTATCTGAAATTTGTGCAAGTTTAAGTCCATTTTTTTCTATTGCATCAACAGCCATTACAGAAGGACCTCCTGCATTAGTTACAACTGCAATTCTATCCCCCTTTATAAGTGGTTGATATGAAAAAGCAATTGCGTAATCAAAAAGTTCTTCAACTGAATATGCTCTTATAACACCACTTTTTTTGAAAGATGCTTCAAAAGCAATATCAGAGCCAGCAATACTTCCTGTATGAGAACTAACTGCTTTACTTCCCATTTCAGTTATTCCGGATTTA
Organism: bacterium; assembly: GCA_035370465.1. Taxonomy (NCBI): domain Bacteria; species bacterium. The sequence continues at coordinate 28,419 of DAOOVW010000003.1, forward strand.
ACAATTATAATTGGTTTCTTTTTTGAGACATCTCTTGCAACTTCAATAAATTTTCTGCCTTCTTCTATCCCTTCTAAATAAAGTAAAATAACATTTGTGTCGGGGTCATCAGATAGCTCTTCAATAAGGTCAATTTCTGAAATGTCTGCTTTATTCCCGAAACTTACAAATTTAGAAAGTCCAATATTTTCTTTTATTGCCCAGTCAAGAACTGCTGTTCCAAGAGCGCCTGATTGAGTTATAAAGGCGATTTTCCCCTTTTGTGGCATATCAAAAGCGAAAGAAGCATTAAGATCATTTGTAGTATCTATAATGCCTAAACAATTTGGTCCAATAAGGCGCATATTGTATTTTTTAATAATTTTTTCTAATTCTTCCTCTCTTTTTCTCCCCTCTTCTCCTGCTTCTTTAAAACCAGCACTAATTACAATTAATCCCTTAACGCCTTTTTCTCCACATTCTTTTGCTACATCACAGACGAATTTTGCAGGAACAACAATTACTACAAGTTCAACTTTTTCTTTTATTTCAGAAATGCTTTTATAACATTCCAGTCCAAGAATTTTACCTGATTTTGGATTTACAGGAAAAATTTTACCTCTGTACCCCCCATCAATTATATTTTTTAATATTTTATAACCAAGTTTTTCTGGATTTGTTGAAACACCAACCAGAGCAATACTTTCGGGCATAAAAAATTGTTTTAACATAATAACCCCCATTATTAAGCATTACTTAATTTTTTTTGTTATACTTAATTTTATTTATTTTAGAAATTATATCTTTTTAATAGAGGAAAGTCAAATTTTCGAATTGAGACATAATAAATCTACTCCAAAAGGTATGTTAGACAAGACAAAAAAGAATCTACTGGAAAAATAGGATTTAAATAGCACCTTCGGATAAAATAAGAAAAAACCGGAGGTGCAAATGAAAAAGGAATTAAAAATGGGAATAAGGAAGAAAATAAGTAAAAAAATAGCATAGAGGTATCAGAGAGGGAGGAAGAAAAAGAAAGAGAAATGGAAATAGAAAAAGAAGAGAAAAATAAACAATGTGTTGGAGTAGATTTTTATTTGACACAACAGTCTCTGTTCAAATCGCTATTTAAAATTGCTGATGAATATGATTTTGGATTAAAATAACCTTTTACACCTGGAAATGAAGTAATTTCCCACTTTTTAATTTTTCTATTACGAACTATCAGGAAATATACTTTATTTCCTTCAATACCTACTTCTTTTTTAGGTATTCTGAAATTAATTACCCATCTATCTGGAAATTTCTTTGTTTCTGTTTGATAATTACCTTGCCATGACCAATTCCATCTATTAGTTAATAAATCACATTCAGAAGCACATTTAAAATTATCTGGATTTATAAGAAAATGATAACAGGTTTTTGCATCCTGTGAAGAAGCAATAAAAATTTCTATACAATCGCTTCCATATACTGCTCCTACATCATTTCCTTTGTGAATTGTCAAATTTTCCATTTCTTCTTCTTGGCATTCAATTATAAATACAATTTCTTTATTGTCTGAATATACTTTTACAAGTGTCTGGTTTTTTTCTGGTGGAATAAGTGTTATTTTATCAACTAAAACTAATGTTGAAGGATCTTTTTGGAGAGGAGTTTCAATGTTCATCTGAGAAAGAGGGAAACTTTTTATTTCACTTTGTGAGTGATATTTTTCTCTTTCTTCAAAAATATGTATCCAGTAATCAAAAAGTTCTTTTTCTTTGTTAACTCGTTGATAATATTCTGGGAAATTCTTACTTTCCTTTAATGCATTTTCTATATTACCAAGGCATTCTTTTTGGATTTCCTTTGTGAACATCTTCTTAAAATCATCTGTTTTCTTTGTAAAACATCCATCCATTTCTTTTAGTCCTTTTTCTAAACAGTCCAGATAACGACGCATTGAAGAATCAGCAGGACCAAAATTTTTCTGACAATAATCATTTAAAGTATTATCTAAATTAGTATTAATATTCCAGAGATACATCGCTGTTACATAAATAGGAAGATGAAATGTTTCCCATGCTTTACTTTCAACTCCTGGTACTTCACTTAAAAAACCATCCAATCCCAATTGATGGTAATATTTTATATCCTGGGCAACTACCTGCCAGATAGGAGCAGGTAAAAAATCCCAGTTATAAGTATAATAGTCATAAATATATATGTGTTTAATTTTCCTTCTTAATTGTTTTATCCGCTCAAAAATTGGCTTGTTTATAGGACAATTAGGGTCTCCAATAGAGTGTTTATAACATCTCCAAATAGTGCAAGAAACGATAAGATTATCAGGTAAAACATCTTTTACTTGATAAAAGTCAGAAAAGTTACTATAAGAATAATGTCCAACTAAAACATCAGGATATACTTCTTTTACCTTATTTGCAATATCATTAATAAAATCAGCAACTCTTCCATTTACAGAACCCTTTTTTCTATCTTCCTGTGTATCTAAATTTTTACAGTTTTCACATTCACACCAGCCATAACCATCATTAGGAGGAATACCAACGATAGAGATATCCGGATGTTCTTTAATATATTTTAAAATATTCTGGATAAACTCTGTCCTCATCTGCTGATTAGAAAGACATAATTGTCCTCCTTCTGACTGTTTTACTCTTTTTCCTCCTATTAAAGCAAAATATTCTGGATGTTGTTCAAAATATCTATTATCTGGTATCCAGAAACTATAACTATGAACGGTCGTATCTGGTTTTAAACCCCATTTTGGTAATTCTTCTTTAAGAATATCTACTTCGTTATGATGAGTAAGTTTACTATTCATTTTTAAATGAAACATCCATTCTGCTACTTTTTCATCATAATGATGCTTACCGGCACAAATATGTAGACATCTATAAGGAAAAGAAGGTGAGAATGTTTGATTTGTTTCATCTAATTTTATTGGTAAGATAATTTCTTCCAAAGCAGGAGAGTCAGGACGAAAATATCTCACTCCAAATAATTCTAAAAGATAAATTATTCCACATCTAATTCCTTCCTCATCACATCCTGAAATTTTTATTTCTCTTTTGGAAGGAGAGATATTCAGACAAAAAGAACCTTCTTGAACTATTCCTTTTTCTGGATAAGAAAGAATAATATTTAAATCTTCAGGTGAGAGACTGTTAACTTCTTCAAGTCCACATTTTTTAAAAAATGTTTTTAATTCTAATATAGCAGTTTCTGTCTGTATTATTCCATTACCAGAAGGAAAAAAAATATTTATTTTATATTTATCATTTTTACCTATTTTCATTTGTTCTTTGACACTACCTAAAAAAAAACAGGGTCATAAACTTTTATTAATGAAATATCATCAAACCAGATACATTCATCTTGTTTCTGAACAGGAGCACCAAAAAGCAAAACACAGGAAGTAATATCTTCAGGAGCAATAAAAAAGAATTCAACCTTTTGCCATTTACTTTCTCTTTCTTTAGGATAGGAGATTGAAATTCTTGGTGCTTTTCCTTTTCCCTGGTCCGCCCATCCATTTTTATCCATCCACCTTATTGTCATTGAACCCCCTTTATCAGGGGGGTCCTGTTTAACCCAGAAACTTAATAAATATCCTGCTTTTGGAGTAACTTTAATACCTGCCTGAAAACATCCTGATATCTGGTTTTCTCTAATTGAAATTGAATATTTCCCCGTATGTGCTTGTGTTGGGTCCCAATAAAATCTTGTGACTGATTGTTGAAAATTCCATGTTGTCCACCCTTTTAATCTTTTATCTAATTTCTTCCAATCAAATTTCTCTAATTCTTCTTCAGAAAAAACTTCTTCTTGCTTTGTTTCCTCTCCTGGCTCAAAACTTCCATTGAGAACTAAATTCTGTTTACTCTCAGGAGATTGCTTGATAAATATCTGTGAAAGTGCAATACTTTTTATTTCATTATCTTTATTTTCCTCTGCTACTTTTTTCCAAAATGATTGTATATCTTCCTGGCTATTTCCTTTTTTCTCAAAATACTCCGTTATTTTTGTAAATATTTTATATGTTTCATTTTCAAAATATGGTTTTATAATTAAAGTTTGTTGACTTTTAAAACTTTCAAGGTTTGTATTTACAAAAATATTTTTTTCTTCCTCAGTGGTCATTTGATAGTTCTCTATTGATTCAATTGCTTTAAACCCCATTTTTGCTTTATTTATAATATCTTCTATTTTTTCATCTTTTTTAATCTCTTCTATATTCTGCATATCTTTCATTGTAAGATAACTCTCCAAATAAAATTCACTTAACCTCCATATTTTTTCAAATAAATCTATCCTTTTTTTTACTATTTCATCTTTTAATAATTCTTTTGCTTTGTTAAGTTTATTATTAAGATATTCAAGGTCATCCCAGATATATTCATCAAGTTGTTTCAAACTTTGCCAATCAGCTATTGGATGTAATGGGTCTTTTTTTCTACCATAAATTTCTTCAATTCTGTCAAAAAATTCTCTCATCGGTTTATTTGCTTCTCCATAAAAATTTAAAAAATAATCATCTAAAAGTTTATCAATATCAGCATCTATATCCCATGCAAGTTCATTTAAAACATACTGACGAGGTCCATCATATAACCAAACTTGCGTAAATGTCTCAAACCATCCACCTTTTAAATTTACACTTTTATATGCTTCTTTCCATGCTTTTCCCATTATATGGGGATAATGACGAGGAACTATATAGCCACCCCCATAAAGATAATCGTATATCCCGATGTTTTTTGCTCCTGCATTGCTCCATCCCTCTAATAATTTCATATTTTCTCTTAATCCACTCGCTACTTCTACATAAATATTCGGTTCTAATTTTATATTTTCAGGAACTGGAGAGGCGCCTCCATAAGCAATAAAACTTACCAATTTATCTGGAAATTGTTTCTGCGCTAATTTTGCTATTTGATTGTAAAAAGGAATATATTGATTTTTAAATTTCCTTTTTAGTTCTAAACAATCTGGACATTGACAATCTCCTCCACCATCATTTACACCTACTGGAATACCGAGCATTTGTGGATTTTTTTCAAAGTATTCGTTAGACCATTCAATTGCAATTTCTGGTAAATCAGGATTACTAACACATGGCTGCCAGGTCCCACCTGAATTTTTTGGAGGGATAAATCTTTTCCCTTCTATCATTGGATAATATTCTGGATGACTTTCAGAATATTTTTCAGGTGAATAAATATGATAAAGATTATGAGATGCTAAAAATGTTGTTCTCCATGAACGAGAAAAATTCCCATTTCCTCCGTAAAAACCGGCATTTGTATATGTAATAAAAGATGGTTCTTCCTTAATATCTATTTTTAATGGTAAATTTATTATTTCTTTTTTAGAAATTATTTCTCCTAATTCCCCTGGCATAAAATACCTATATCCACAAAACCTCTTTAAAAAATCATAAATAGCATATGATGTCCCTCCCAAATACTTACCTGCAATTACCAAACTATCTGGATTGCTTATTATATAATATCCATATGGATGAAGTTTATCAAAATCAAGTCCTATTTCATTTACATAATTAGTTCTTCCAACATATATCTTGAAATTTTCTTTTATATCTTCTGCTTTTTCTGTTTCTAATATAACTTTAATATTCCCAGAAGTAATTTTATTTAGATAATTACATAAAGTCCTTGCAATAGATATACTTGAAGAATCTGATATAATTATAACTTCTTTCTTTTTACCTGCCACAGATATGATTTCTGTTTTCTGCCCTTTACTACTTTTTATTATTTCTTCTATAGGTGGCTCGTTTTTTAATATTGAAGAAACAATTTTTTTAACCATTAAAAGTAAACTACTGCTTTCCGGGTCATCTTTCCAATCTTGTTTGTAATATGACATAACTACTGGTGAAAAATATATAAAAGTCCCTTTTCCGTATTGATTGATAAAAACTTTCCCAATGCTCTCTGTTCCTATTATTACTCTCCCAGCTGTAATATCTGTCAAACCCGGCTCTGACCCAAACCAACTATACTCTTGTTTCGCAAAATGATTTACAATCGGATTCTCAGGAGAAATAATTTTAGCAGACACTTTCCCATATTGATAAGTTGTTGCTCCTATCCAATCTGCCCATGAAGAAAATTTTCTGTTGTCTGATGGAACCCAATTACCAATAGTTATTGTTGTTATTAAAATATGACCACCTTCTTTTAGATATTTTTTAACTACTTCATTATCTTCCTCTGTTAACGGTTTTGGTCTATCCTGACTTAATATAATAAATTTGTAATTCTTAAATTCTTTTACTGGAATATAACCATCTTCTTCTTTTAAAATATCTGACTTTACTTCACACTCTTTCTCCAAAAATTCTTTCCATGTTTTTGAACGCCAGCCACAAATACCTATTTCTGATTCAGCCATCAAAAAAGTCGGCAAAAATAAAAACACTAATAAGCCTAAAATAGTTTTTGCTCTTTTCATATATACCTTGTATGATGAAGTTAGATTTTTTAGAGGAGTTATTTATAGTAATTATACTTCTTGTGAACTCTATTACTTCACATACCATAATCACCTCCTAATTCTCTAACTTTATTATAAACCCTAAAAAAATTTTTTTCAAGAGACCGGCATTTCTCAAAAATAATTCTACTAAAATATCCTATACAAAAGCAGCACTTTTGTTTTAATTTTTTCTCCCTTTGTTATACACCTAAAAAAATGTATAATGTAAATTATGAATAATAAAAATAGTTTAGCGATTGTTAGAAGACGAGAAATTAAAGAAGTGTATATTTCCGAAGGATCTCTCGGGTGTAGACCCTACGGGCGAGCATGTGGAAATGTCACATTTTTATTTGGTAAAAAATGTCACATAATCATGTGGTAATATATCTTGTTGACAAAAAAAAATTTATGTGTTTTAATATTAAAAATAATATAGGGAGAATATGAAAGGGGGTGAAGACAATGGTGATAAAGAAAAAAGCCGCAAGTAAAAAAGGTTGTAGTAAAAAAACAACAAAGAAAACAACAGGTAAAAAAGTGGCTAAGAAGAAAAAATGAGAAGAAAAAAAAGAAAATTGAGATGGCGTTCTAAAAAAGCAAATCATAGAAAGAAACCAACAATGGGATAAAAAATAGGAATGGAAAGCAATTGAACTTAAATAAATAATGAACTAATTGATGTTTCTAAGTGGATTCTTTTAATTGCTTCTCCAAGTAAAGAAGACACACTTAAAATTTTAAATTTAGGTGGTAAAGATAAGTGTGGTATTGTGTTGGTTATTATAATTTCTTTTAAGTTTGAGTTATTTAATTTTTCTATTGTATCTTCTGAAAAAACCGCATGTGAAGCACATCCGTAAACCTCAATAGCACCACCTTTAATCAATATGTCTGCTGCTTCAATTATTGTATTACCTGTTGAAATCATATCATCTACAATAATTACTTTTTTACCTTTTACTTCTCCTATAACATGAGTTACCTCAACTTTATCAGGACTTTCTCTTCTTTTATCCACAATTGCCAATGAAGCATCTAATCTTTTTGCAAAAGCCCTTGCCATTTTTACTCCTCCAACATCGGGAGCAACAACAACCAACTTATCAAATACTTTTTCTTCTAAATAACTAATTACAATAGGAGCAGCAAAAAGATGGTCAACAGGTATATCAAAAAATCCCTGTATTTGTGGAGCATGTAAATCCATAGTAAGAATTCTATTAGCACCTGCCGATACAATAAGATTTGCAATAAGTTTTGCTGTTATGGGAACTCTCGGTTGGTCTTTCCTATCCTGTCTTGCATATCCAAAATATGGTAAAACAGCAGTAATTCTTTTAGAAGATGCTCTTCTTAAAGCATCAAGAATAATAAGCAGTTCCATAAGATTTTCATTTACAGGTGGACAGGTTGATTGGATTACAAAAACATCTTTTCCTCTTACATTTTCCTCAATTTTTACACAAATTTCTCCATCTTTAAATCTATAAATGTTAATTTTCCCTATTTCTTTATTCAGATATTTACATATATTTTCGGCTAAATTTTTATTTGAATTTCCTGAAAAAATTAAACAACTGTCCATTTTTCACTCCTTTTTAAAAGTTTTTCTGCTTTTTGGAGTTCCTCTATTGTATTTATACCCATCACTTCCTCAGGTGTATATATTGTAAAAGAACGGATTTTTACTCCCTGACAAGCAAGAATTTTAATAACATCAGTAAGATAATATTCCCCTTTAACAGGGTCTTTTTTGAGTTTTTCTAATGTATCAAAAAGAAGTTGTTTTTTAAATATGTATATCCCAGAATTGATTTCTTTTATTTCTTTTTGTTGGGGAGTAGCATTAACTTCTTCAACTATCCCGGTAATTTTCCCTTCTTTATTTCTTATAATTCTTCCATAACCAGTTGGATTATCAATAGAAACTGTAATTATAGAACACATTGCTTTGCTATTTTCAAAATCATTTATAAAATTTTTTAATGTATCATAAGAAATAAATGGAACATCACCATATAGAATAAGAATATTCCCATCAAAATTTTCTAAAAGGGGCATTGCTTTCTTAACAGCATCTCCTGTTCCAAGAGGAACAACTTGTTCAGCAAATTTTACATTTTCTCCTTCAAGTTGTTTTATAACCTCTTCTTTTTTAAAGCCAACAACTATTATAACTTCATCTGGAAAAAGTTTTTTTACTGTTTCCATAAGATAAGAAAGCATTGGTTTGCCTAATATATTCTTTACAACTTTTTGTTTTTCACCGCCCAACCTTTTTCCAGAACCAGCAGCAAGTATTACCACTGCAAGATTTGAAGCCATTTGGTATCTCCTTGAACTGCCCGGCGAGGATTTGAACCTCGAAACTCGGCTCCAAAGGCCGATGTGTTACCATTACACCACCGGGCAAAAATTAAATAACATATAGTGAAAACCGTTATATAAACAAAAAATTAAAAATATGTAAAACGAAAATGTAAAATTTAAGACAAAGAAAATAATTTTAAAGTTTAAAACTCTAAACGAGTATTTTATATCCACCAAAAGAGTGCCAAATTCCTGAAAAAGCACTTTACAATTTCAATTTTACATTATTAAGTTTGAATTTTAACTTCTATTGTTTTTTGTCGGATTTGCCTTTTCCTTCTCATATTCTTCAAGCACTTTCTTCTGGATATAATCTCTAAACTCGCTTTTTATTGGATGAGCAAGGTCTTTATGTTGTCGGGAAGGTGAAAGACGCTGTTCCTCAACAGGATTTAAGGCAGAACCACAAGAACCACAAAACTTATTACCTACGGGATTTTTAAATCCACATTTAGGACATGGCCTCTGAATTTTCTTACTTGGCATTGCAACAAAAAGCCCTTTTTTACCCTCAATAACTCTTATATCTCTTATTACAAATTGGTTATCAAAGGTAACAGAGGCATATGCTCTTAATCTACTACTCGGATTTGTAACGAGCGAAATTCTGGTTTCGGTTATTTCCATTTATTTCCTCCTTTATCTTTGAGTTGTTAAAGCATTCAATTATAAAAAAATCCCAGCCAACAGCAACATCACCTAATTTTATTGTTTCTGCCTCTCTTTTCTCTCTAAAAATAGAAAATAAACTTCCACCACTTCCCGAGAGAAAAAATTTTCTTCCCGACATTTTTTCAATTTCTTTCATCACCTCCTTTCCTTCTTCCCATATTTCAAAACAGGGCTTTTCTAATCTGTTATACATTATGCTTTCTGCTTTTTCAAATTCTCTTTCTCTTAATAAGCCGACAAGAATTTTAATTTTTTTTAATCCATTTGTCAAATTACCAAATTCCCTTTTTTTATCTAATTGTTCGTACACATCCTTAGTTGATATTCTGATAGGTGGAACAAGTAATAAGAAATAATAAGTTGGAATATAATTTTTCACTGGCTTTACAATCTCACCATATCCACTTACTATTGATAAATTTTTATAAATAAAGAAAGGAACATCTGAACCAACATTAAGAGCAATTTTTAGCATCTCTTTTTCTGAAATATCCAAATTGAACATTTGAATAACATTTTCAAGAACAACAGCAGCGTTTGAACTACCACCACCAAGTCCACTACCAGGAGGTATTCTTTTCCATATATCTATTTTAACTGGAATGTCTGTTTTGAATTTTGTTTCCAATAAATCCAATGTTTTTTTAACTGTATTATCAACAGGAATTTCCCATTTAGAATGGAAAATAATTTCTGTTTTTTTTGATTTTTCAATTTCTACAATATCTGAAAGAGAAATAGGGGTAATTAAAGAAACAATAGGATGAAACTTTTCTTTCTTTTCTCCTACTTCAAGAAATAAATTAATTTTTGCCGGTGCAAGAACTTTCATCTGTTTTTGGTTTTTTTGCAACTTTTACAAGTGATGGCTTTAAAATTTTGTCGTGATAAACATAGCCAGGTTGTTCTTCCTTTACAATTTCCCCATCTTCAAATTCATTTGTTTCTACAACGCCAATTGCTTCATGTATATGCGGGTCAAATTTTTTACCTTTTGTCACTATTTTTCTAACACCATTTTCCTCAAGAAATTTTGTAAATTCCTTTTTTAAAAGTTCAACTCCTTTATGAATTGCTTCATTAGATGGATTTGTTTCCATTTGTTTTAAGATATTTTCAAATATATTGTCAAATTGAAGTAATTGTCTCAAAAGATTTTCAGCCCCATACTTATAAATTTCCTGTTTTTCTTTTTCAACTCTTTTTCTATAATTATCAAACTCAGCCAGAACTCGTAAATATCTATCCTTTAATTCGTCAATATCTTTTTTTAATTTCTCATTTTCTTTTTTAATTTCCTTTGTTTTTTTTAACGATTCTTTCAATTTCATCAAATCCTTCTCTTTTATATATACTATTCCTTCTTTCTTATTTTCCATTTTACATACACCTCTTATTATAATATAAAATGATAACTAAAAATGTAAAAAGTTTTTATCTTTTGTTTTGCTTCATTTTGAATCCGCCACACTACATAGTCGGATGCTCTAAAATACGCATTTTACATTTTTGTTTTACACTTTTCCAATATTTATTCTACCTTATAAAACCCATTCTCCATGGTGGCCAATATATAAAAAGGGCTTTTCCCACCAGGTCCTTTTCTGCTACAAATCCCCAATATCTACTGTCACTACTGTTAATACTATTATCCCCGAGTACATAATATGACCCTGGAGGAACTTCTGTTTCTTTCGCAACCCCATAATATCCATCACTATAATAATACCTGCAACTAATCCTCGGTTCTGTTACTTCCTTGCCATTTATATATATTTTACCTTCTTTTATAAGTACTCTTTCACCAGGAAGAGCAATCGCTCTTTTTACATAATCTGTTGTATGAGTTTCTTTAATATGTTTAAAAATTACTACCTCACCTCTTTGGGGTTTTCTAATTTTATAAATTATATCATTTGATATAAGTCGGTCACCAACCATTAAAGTAGGGACCATAGAAGTAGTTGGAATTTTGAAATTTCCAACAAAAAATATTCTAACAAAAACAGCAATAACAATAGCCCAGAATAACGATTTAAACCAATCAGTTGTTTCTTTTTTTATATCTTTTTTCATTTTAGTCATATATTTTACCCTTTGTCTTTATTCATTTCAATAAATTAATATATAATTCTGAATATCTTTCTACCATTTTATCAATAGTAAACTCCTTTTTTATTTTTTCCTTTGCATTTATTCCAATTATTTCTTTTAAATTTTTATCTTCTAAAAGTTGCTTTATTTTATTAACTAATTCTTCAGAATTTCTATCTTTTACCACAAATCCATCTTTCCCATTTTGAATAATATAAGGTACATCTCCTACTGAAAAAGAAACAACGGGAATTCCAAAACTCATTGCTTCAAGGACACTTAACGGACATCCTTCCCATTGAGAAGTCAAAACAAAAATATCAATAGCCGAATATACCCTTTCAATTTCTTTTACAAAACCAGCAAAGACAAATTTATCCTTTACTCCAAATACCTCTGTAAGATGTTTTAAATATACTTTAAGCGGTCCTTCTCCGGCAATTAAAAATTTCACATCAGGAAAATTTTCTGAAATAACTTTACATATTTTTATAAAAATTTCCTGTCCTTTTACTTTTCTTAAATTACCAACATTACCAATAACAATACTATTTTCACTGAAACCAAATGAACTTTTTGAAAATGTTCTTTTTTCTGTTGGGTATTTGACACCATTTGGAATAACTACAATTTTTTTTTCATTTATTTTCCCTTTTTCAACAAGGTATTTTTTCCCGGAAAAAGAGTTTGAAATAATAATGGTTGATAATTTTGAAGTTAATCTATCTATTTTCCAGTGATACCATTTTCTCCATTTATCTACACTTCTTTGAGAAGAAATAATAATTTTTATACCTGCAATCTTACCTAAAATTCTTCCAATTAAATTTGAAATAAAAAGAAATGATTGACAGATATCTGGATTTATTTTTTTGATTTTTTTATATACAATAAAAATAGAAAGTGGCTCTTTTTTTAAATCATAAATATAAGCAAATATATTTCTTTTTTTAATTTCATCTGTAAAAGTACCTTCTCCTCTTAAACAAATGATGTATATATCAAATTTTTTTTTATTCAGATTATCTATAAGTAAAAGCAATGACTTCTCAGTTCCTCCAATTTCTGAACTATTTAGCAGGTATAATATTTTGATTTTTTTATCTTCCATAATATGGTTCAAGAGGAGGTGACTTTATACCTCTTTTGATTTTTTCATATGCAAGGAAAGCATTATAACTTGCCAGAGGATAAACTGGAAACTTAAAAACATCTTTTTTATAATTATTCAAAAAAATGTTCACACCTGGACCAATAGGAATATAATCTTCTTTTTTTAAAATATTTTTAACTATTTTTTTTGAAAATGTTTTTATTGGGAATGATTTCTTAAAGTTAAATTTACAGTTATATTTTGAAATATAAAAATTTTCTCTGTATGCATTAACAACACAAATAAGTTTGCATCTAAAATCCTTCAAAATAAAAAAAAGTGAATCAGGTAATGAAACAGCATATATTTTCTCTTTTTTACCACAGGCAATCCCTTTTACAAAAGATATCCCTGTCCTTATACCAGTCCAGGAACCAGGTCCTATTGAGACAATAAAATAATCAAAATCACTTGTTTTTATCTCACAATTAATATTTTCAAGATTTTCTACCAAGCAACTCGCTATATCATCACTTTTAAAAGTAATTTCTTTCAATAAATTAAAATTTTCAACAACTGCTATACTCCCTATTGAAGAAGTTGTCTCAATGGATAATAATTTCATTTTAATCAACAGAATTTAATATTCTGGATATTAAAGCCCTATCTAATTTCTCCTTAGGATTGATTTTTGCCTTTGAAATAAGTGAAAGTTTGGCTGTACCTAAGGTAACTCTCCCTTCTAAATAAACAGGGACTCTTTCTTTATCAGTTGTAAGCCATATATTCATTTTACCTTTTCTAAAAACTCCTTCATCACTTTCTGCTATTGGTTCAAGGAGGTATATTTCCTTATTCCCAAGAAGAGGTACATCTTTTGTCATTTTATCTTTTCTTGTAATTGTTAAATTCCAGATTTTTTCCATTGCAACAGGATATTGGAATTTCTGGTAACTCTCAAAATCAGCACTCCTCAAAACATAAAAAATAAACATTCCATCATATAAATTTCCATTAAATTTTACTTTTTGTGTTTTATTTGAATAAACAGCCCCTTTTTTTAATTTTTTCACATTCCAGGTGTATTCACTCTTATTAAAATTAAAAAATATCTCTGTGGTTCTTTCCTTTTCCCCATTTTTTACATAAGAATAAAAATAATATGGTTTTAATGTTTTTTTATCTATGAAAGAATCAACTCTATTATATCCATATCCACTCTTTGCCATACTTCCTTCCGGGACAGTAATCCCCACAATATGATAGAACTCACCATTATTATTTTTCTCCTCTTTACAAATAATTATTCCCTTCCCAACATTAACAAAATTCCATTTTGCAGAATAAAGAAGATATTCTCCTGACCATGAAGTAAAATAATTTAACAATTCAATAAATTTCCCATCCTGTTTTTTTTCTTTTTCATCAGGTATTACAGGATTAGGTAATTTCTGCTCTTTTTTTGCAATAAGAGACCTTTCATCTTCTAATTTCTTTTCTTCTTGTGATAAATTTATTTCTGGCTGAATTATTGTTTCTTCTTGCACATTTTCTTCTATGGTTAAAGAAATTTCATCTGTTGATAAAGGTGCTTCTTCAGGTGGATAATTAACATCAGGGATTTCTTCAAGAGTTACCTCTTTGTTTTTTTTGCCAGTACATCCTGCCAAAAATACGAAAATAGCCAGATAAATAATGATTTTTTTCATTTTTTTAGACCACCCTTTATGATTTTCTATTATAATAACACATTTTGGAAATTTTTTAAATAAAAATTCTCAATAAAAGAAAAATTTAAAGTCAATATGCTTTATATCTCTATCTCTGAATAATTTATACTATTTTTCTTAGATATTAATGTTTTTATTTTTTCTGGTAAATAACCAAATTTATCTTCTATTTCTTCAATAAACTTACTCTTTTCTTCTTCTGTTTTTATTTCACTTAATTTTTTATATATGTAGAATCTAAATGATGGGAAGGGTGCAAAATCATCTGGCAAAATAAATGGAAATTCAACCTCTTCTGGTTGCTTTACTTCCTGCCCTTTTATTTCTCCCATTACTTCTCTCCAGAACCTGCAATAAAGGTTAAATCCAACCATGTCAATAAATCCATGTTGTTGCTTCCCTAAAATATTTCCTGCTCCTCTAATTTCAAGGTCTTTTAAAGCAATTTTATATCCACTACCAGGACTATTTAATTTCTGTAATGCATCTATTCTCTTTCTTAAATTTTCGTTTAATGGAATATGTTTCGGAATAAAAAAGTAAGCATAAGCGCGCCATTTATATCTTCCTACTCTACCTCTCAATTGATAAAGGTCAGAAAGTCCATATCTTGTTATATCATCAACTATTAAAGTATTTGCTCCTGGTATATCAAGCCCATTTTCAACAATACTTGTTGCAACAAGAACATCTATTTCTCCCTTTGAGAAAGACCTCATAATTTCTGAAAGTTTCTCTGGTTTTAATTTCCCATGAGCAACTTCAACTTTACTTTCAGGGACAAGTTTCTTAATTTTCTCTTTTACTTTTTCAATATCATATACATAGTTATGAAGATAAAATGTTTGTCCTCCTCTTTCCATTTCTTTTTTTATTGCCTGCTTTACTATTCCTTCATTATATATTCCAGCATATGTTATAACTGATAATCTCCCTTCTGGTGGTGTTTCAATTAAACTTATGTCTTTCAATCCACTCAAAGACATATAAAGTGTCCTTGGAATAGGAGTTGCTGTTAAAGTTAAAACATCAACTTTTCTGAACATCGCTTTTATTTTTTCTTTATGAACAACACCAAATTTTTGCTCTTCATCAATTATCAGAAGTCCAATATCTTTAAATTTCACATCCTGCTGTAAGAGTCGGTGTGTCCCGATAATTATATCTATTTTTCCTTCTTTCAATTTATTTATTATTTCTTTTTGTTTTTTTTCAGATACAAGACGGGATAGTTGCTCAATTATCACAGGGAAATCAACAAATCTCTCAGAAAAAGTTAAATAATGCTGAAGACAAAGAACAGTTGTTGGAACTAAAACAACTACCTGTTTTCCACTTAATACGGATTTGAAAGCACACCTCATTGCTACTTCTGTTTTTCCATATCCAGAATCACCACAAATAAGTCGGTCAGTTATTTTCTCACTTTCCATATCTTTTTTAACTTCTTCTATTGCTTTTAATTGATCTTCTGTTTCTTTATAAATAAAACTTTCTTCAAATTCATTTTCCATTTTATCGTTAGAAACAAAATTAAATCCTCTTTCTTTTTTTCTTTCTACATAAAGGGTATAAAGGTCTGATGCAAGGTCTCTAATTGAATTTTTAACTTTTTCCCTTATGTTAATCCAATTTTTACTGCCTAATTTTGATAATTGTGGTTTCTTATCTCCAACATATTTATTAACAAACTGTATTTGTTCAATGGGTATATAAAGTTTATCTCCACCATCATATTCACCTACAATAAATTCTTTCTTCTCCCCATCAAATTCCATCTTTTCCATTCCAACAAATTTTCCTATTCCTTCATTATAGTGAACAATATAATCCCCTTTTTTAATTTCTTCCCATTCTGTAATATTTTGGAAATTGCGTTTTTTAAATGGGGTGTATTTTACTTTATATCTTCCAAAAATTTCATCATTGCTTATATAAGTAATATTTTCTTCTGGAATTGAGAAACTGTATGATAAATTACCTTTTAAAAATTCAATATTTGATATATCAATATTTCTCTCAATAAGTATTTCTTTAAGACGCTGGTTCTGAGATTCTGTTTGTGAGAAAATACTTATATTTTCACCAGGATAAGTGTTCCAGATAAATTGAGAACTGATTTTAAACCTATCACCAGCAGGAAAAACATTAAAATAAAATATATTTTTATTCCTTAAAAAAGTTAATTTTTCACCAACTATATTTGATTTTTCTATTATATCCTGAATTTCTCCATTTTTTTCAATAAATTTCTCTCCTCTAATTATGAAATTTATTCCATTAACCTGGGAAATAAAACTCTCCTGTCTTTCACCAACAAAAAATTCGCTCAGAGGTAATATAGAACATTTTTCAATTTTCTCAAAAGAACTTTGATTTGAAGGATTAAATTTTCTTATTGAATTTATACGATTTCCAATAAACTCAACTCTTAAAGGGAAATCAGAAAAAGGAGGATAAAAATCAACAATTCCACCTCTTGTACTAAATGTTCCTTGAATTTCCACAACTTCTTCTTTATCATATCCAAATTTTACAAGAATCTCTATAAAATCATCTCTTCTTATATTTTCTCCTTTTTCAACTTCTATTTTTTTAAAATTTGAGAAAGGAGGAATTTTATTTAAAATTGCAGGGAAATATGTAATTATAAGTGACTTTTTATTCTCTATTATTTCAATAATACTTTTTACTCTTTCAATATTAACTTCTGAAATTTCATCTTCTACTTTTTCATATTCAGGGAAAAAAATTACTTCTTTCTCATCTATAAAATTTAAAATATCAGAATAAAATATCATTGCTTCTTTTTCATCAGGAAGAATAACAAGAAAGTTTGAATTTGAAAATTTGAAAATATTTGATATAAGAAAAGAGAAAAAAGAGAGATTGTTCCCTACAATAGAAAAAAGGTCTCTTTTCTCAATTAACCCCAGTATGCTATTTACCTTTTCCATCAGTTTCATTTCTCGTCCTCTTGCTAAAATTTTCCAGTTGACCAGATATTTCCAAAATCAAGTGTCTCTTTAAAAATTTTGTAAGTTGTTTCATCAAAAAGAACAAATCTAATTTTTTTTATTGATTTTAACTTAGGAATTTCCTCAATAACACTTTTAATAGAAACAATCGCTGCTTCTTTTGTTGGATAACCAAAAACTCCTGTTGATATTGCAGGAAAAGCAATTGACTTTAAATTTTTTCCATCAGCAATTTTTAAACAATTTTTATAACATTCAGCAAGTTTGGCAGCAGGACCTTTCTCCTGTAAGTAAACAGGACCAAGAGTATGTATAACATAAGAATTTGGTAAATTATAACCAAATGTTATTACTGCCTCCCCTGTTTTTATAGGAGCAAGTTTCCTACATTCTTCATAGAGTTTTGGCCCTGCTTTTTTATGAATTGCACCTGCAATACCTCCCCCAGGAGAAAGATATGCATTTGCAGCATTAACAATAACATCAATATCTGCCTGTTCAGTAATATCCCCTCTTATAACTTCAATTTCAACATCACCTATTTTCACAATTCACCTCCTTTGTACCTTTTTTGACACTAATTATTATTAAAGTTTCTGAGTATAAAAGATACTTTTAACTAATTTTTGAAACCCATGTTTTATGTACATTTTTTGAGCAGGTATATTTATTTCAAGAGTTGAAACAATTGCAGTCTCCATCCCCTCTTTTCTCATTTCTTCAAGAACTTTTTTATGAAGAGAAGACCCAATACCTTTTCCTCGAAATTCTGGTAAAACACCATTACTTCCAACTTCACCAATTTTCCTCTCAAAATCAAGGGTATAAGTTGAATACCCTATAATTTTCCCATTAACTTCTCCAACAAACACCCAATCAATATGACTTTTACAGAAATTTTCAACTTCTCTTTTTTTATATTGATACCATTCTTTTCCAGCAATTTTCCCATATTTTTTTTCAAGAAGTTCTGCTATTGTATAGCCATCCCATACTTTTTCAGTCATTTTCACAATTTCTTCAATATCTTCACTTCTTGCTTTTCTTATTTTTATTTGCATATTCGCCTCGCCTTGTTATAATTATTTTACCTTTTATTACTTAAAAATTCACTTGATAAAAAATTTTAATTATTTACTAAAAAACTTTATAGGAGGAGAAGATAGTTATGATTTACAGAAAATTTGGGAAAACTGGAATTAATGTTTCAATTCTCGGTTTCGGTGCTATGAGATTACCAATGATTGAAAAAAATGGAGAAAAACATGTAAATGAAGAATATTCAATTGAAATTATACAGAAATCATTTTCTTATGGGGTAAATTATATTGATTCTGCTTATGGATATTGTTCAGGAGAGAGTGAAATAGTTGTTGGAAAAGCACTGAAAGGGTGGAGAGAAAAAATATATGTATCAACAAAAGTTCCTACTTATAATATTGAAAAAAGAGATGATTATAGAAGATTTCTTGAGGAACAACTAAAAAAATTAGATGTTGATTATATTGATTTTTATCATTTCCACTTACTTGATAATACAAAATTTGAAGAAAAAGTTATTAAATTAAAACTTATAGATGAAGCAGAAAAAGCAAAAGAAGAAGGACTTATAAAACATATATCTTTTTCCTTTCACGACAAACCAGAAATTATGAAAAAGATAATTGATACAAACTTTTTTGAAACAGTTTTATGCCAGTATAATATCCTTGATAGAAGTAATGAAGAGGCAATTGAATATGCAAGAAAGAAAGGAGTTGGAGTTGCAGTTATGGGCCCTGTTGGAGGTGGTCGACTTGAAAAAGCAGATGAACTTGTTAAATTTTTTAAAAATAAATATCATTCAAGTCCTGAAATTGCTTTAAAATTTGTTTTTTCAAATGAAAATGTCTCAATTGCTTTATCAGGAATGAATACAATTGAAATAGTAGAAGAAAATTGTAATATTGCGTCAGGTGGGAAATTTCTTGCTCAACAGGATAAAAAATTACTTGAAAAATGGATAGAAGAAAGAAAAAGAAAAAAAGAAATTCCATGTACTAATTGTAAGTATTGTATGCCATGCCCTTTTGGTGTAGCAATTCCAGATATCTTTAATATAATGAACTATTATAAAATTTATGGACTATTTGATTATGCAAAAAAAGCATATAACAATATTGGAAAATGGGAAAAAGATGAGAGGAAAAAAGCAAATGCCTGCGTGGAATGTGGGCAATGTGAGGAGAAATGCCCTCAGAAACTTGAAATAAGAAAATTACTTAAAGAAATACACAATACCCTTTTTAATTGACAGATTTACCATATTATTTCATAATATAATTATGAAGAAGTTGAGATACATAGGTAACACCTGCCAGTTTTTTGAAAAGTTTAGGGATTTATATAAAAGCAACAATAAAAAAAGGAGGAAAAAATGAAATTTTCAGGAATAAGTGATGAAGCAGGACAGTCAATTGAAATGCAGATAAAAGCACATAAGGAATTAGGGTGGAAATATATGGAGTTGAGAAATGTTGATGGAGAAAATTTGACAATGGTGAGTGATGAGAAATTTGAAGATGTTTATAGAAAAGTTAATGAAAATGGTCTTCTTGTTTCCTGTTTTGCAAGTGGTATTGCAAACTGGTCAACTAAAATTTCTGGTGATTTTACTAAGGATGTTGATGAACTTAAAAGAGCAATACCAAGAATGAAAAAGTTCAATACAAAATTCATAAGAGTTATGTCCTGGCCCAATGATAAAGATAATCCATGGGAAGAAAAAAAATGGGGAGAAGAGGTTATAAAAAGAATGAAACAACTTTCTAAAATTGCAGAAGATGGTGGAGTAATTCTTGCTCATGAGAATTGTAGTGGTTGGGGAGGTCTATCTCCTGAAAATTCAATAAGATTATTAAAAGAGGTTAGTTCCCCTGCTTTTGTCCTCCTGTTTGATACAGGAAATGTTATTCCCCATGCAAATATGGATACATGGGATTTTTACATTAAAATTAAGCCATATATAAAATATGTCCATGTTAAGGATTATAAAGCAGATAAGAGTGGAGCGACTTTCCCAGGAGAGGGCTCTTCAAAAGTAAAAGAAATTCTTACTGACCTTAAAAATTCAGGATATGATGGGTTCGTTTCAATTGAACCACATATTGCAAGTATAGTTCATGAAGGAAAAGTTGGAGACCCTGAATTAACTTACAGGTCATATATTGAATATGGTAGAAAATTAATGCAACTTATTAAATAAAATAATTTTTACACTTTTACTTTTCTTGTCTCTGTGGATATTAATTTACCATCTCTGAGATATTGAATGGTAACTGTTCTTTCATTTCCTTCAAGTTTACCAGGTGTTGCAATAATTTCTTCTGTAATACCATTTTCTGTTGTCCTTGAATATTTTACAGTTGTATTTAAAGTTGCTGCTTCTTTTGCTGCACGCGAAACAATATCTTCTTTTGTCTCTACAACATTGTTCTTATCCATTGAATCTCCAATTAATGCACCTGCTATAGCACCAGTAGCACCTCCAATGATAGCCCCTCTCCATGGTTTATTTGAATCTATGATAGCACCTAAAATTCCTCCACTAATTGCTCCTATCCCTGCTCCCTTTTTACCTTTCTCAGAAGACCATTCCACGCTTGCACATCCACTCAATAACATACCAGCAATAAGCAATACAGCAATTCCTCTCTTCATTTTTACCTCCTTGTGAAAATATGGTATCGTCTCTACAAATTTATTCTACTTTTTCTATTACATTTGTCAACAGTTTTCTTTCTGTACTCAAACAGGTAAAATAATAATAAAAAATGAAATTCATTGCTGATGGTATGTTAGGAGGTTTAGCAAGGTGGTTGAGATTTATTGGATATGATACATTATATTTCAATACATCACGGAAAATTGATTTTATCAGACAGGCAAAAAAAGAAGGAAGAATTGTTCTAACAAAAGATAGAAAATTATGTAGGGACTTTCCTGGACTTGTATATTTTGTAAATGGAGAAAATACATTAGAACAGTTTAAAGATGTTATTAAAAATTTTAAAATCAGAATAAAAGAAAAGGATATATTTTCTCTTTGTTCAATCTGTAATAAGAAACTTGAAAGAATAGAAAAAGAAAAAATAAAAGGGCAGATTCCAGAATATATTTATCTCACAAAAGAAAAATTCTCAATATGTCCTGATTGTGGAAGAATTTATTGGGATGGAGACCATTGTAAGAGAATAAAAAAAGTAATAAAAGAAATATGAAAAAAATTATTTTGATTTTTTCTTTACTTTCTATTGTTCTTATTTCCTCTCCAAAAGAAGCATTATTTTATAAAAAAATTGAAGGTAATTTTGTTCAGTGTTTTTTATGCCCAAGAAAATGTGTTATAAAGACAGGTGAATATGGTTTTTGCAGAGCAAGAAAAAACATAGACGGGACTCTTTATTCAATGGGATATTCAAACCCATGTTCTGTTGCAATAGACCCAATGGAGAAAAAACCATTTTTTCATTTTTTGCCAGGAACAGATACATTTTCTATTGCATCTGCTGGATGTTCATTAAGATGTAAGTTCTGCCAAAACTGGCAAATATCTCAATACTCTCCCGAAGAAACAAAAAATTTCAATCTTCCACCAGAAAAAGTTGTTGAATATGCTAAAAAAAATAATTGCTTATCAATTGCCTATACTTATTCAGAGCCAGTGAACTTTTATGAATATATGTTTGATACATCAAAAATTGCAAAACAAAATAAAATTAAAAATATTGTCCATACTTCTGGTTTTATAAATGCACAACCACTTGAACAATTATGTCCTTATATTGATGCAGTAAATGTTGACCTTAAAGGATTTAATGAAGAATATTATAGAAACATCTGTCAGGGCGATTTACAGACAATTTTAAATACATTGAAAATTTTCAAAAAACATAAAATATGGATAGAAATTACAAATCTTATTTTGCCTGGATATAATGATAAACCAGAAGAAATTGAGAAAATGTGCATATGGATAAAAGAAAATTTAGGTGATTATGTTCCTTTGCATTTTTCAAGGTTTTATCCTATGTATCAGATGAAATTTTTACCTTCAACCCCTGTTTCTACATTAGAAGAAGCATATAAGATTGCAAAAAAAGTTGGCTTGAAATATGTCTACATTGGAAATGTTCCTGGAACAAAATATGAAAATACATATTGTCCATATTGTGATAAACTTTTAATAAAAAGAGTTGGTTTTTCTGTTCTTGAAAATAACATTGTAAATAGTAAGTGTAAATATTGTGGTAAAAAAATTGAAGGTGTGTGGGAAAAATGAAAAAATTTATTTTATTTTTTGTTTTAATTCCATTTTTACTTTATTCTGAAAATGTAAGAAAACCGAATTTTGCAGGTAGTTTCTATCCCGAAAATACTGATTCTTTATCAAAAATGATAAATAATTTTCTAAAAAATGTTGATAATAAGAAGATAAAAGTGGAAAAAGATAAAATTATTGGTGTTATTGCTCCACATGCTGGCTATATTTATTCAGGGCAGGTAGCGGCATATTCATTTAAAACACTTGAAGATATGACAAATAAAACATTTATAATTATTGGGAGAAGTCATCATGCCTATTTTAAAGAAGTTATAATTGAAGATAGGGATTTCTGGCAGACACCTCTTGGAAAAGTTGAAATAGATAAGTCACTTTTTGAAGAACTTTATGCCCAAAAACAATTTCATATAAATCATAATTTATTGGATATTGACCATGCAATTGAAGTAGAAATTCCTTTTCTGCAAAAAGCATGTAAAAATTTCAAAATTTTCCCAATTTTGCTTGGAGACCTTGATAATGAAAATATAAATAAAATTTCTAGCATTATTTACAATGTTATTAAAAAAAGAAAGGATATAATTTTTGTTGTGAGTTCTGACCTTTCTCATTATTACCCAGAAAACATTGCAGAAGAAAAAGATAATTTATTATTTAAATATCTTAAAACAAAGGATACAAATTTAATTTATAATAAATTAAAGGAAAGAAAAGAAGTTGAAGCATGTGGAGATGCTGCAATTCTTTTATTGATGAAAATAGCAGAAAAAATTGGTTCTTACAGAATAGATGTTTTAAGTCATTCAAATTCAGGAAAAATTACTGGTGAGAAAGAAAGAGTTGTTGGTTATGGTTCAATAATTATTTTAAAAAGTGAAAAAAAGGAGGAGAATATGCTTACAAAAGAACAAAAAGAAAAACTTTTAAAAATAGCAAGACAAACACTTGAATTTTATTTAAAAAATAAGCCATTGCCTGAAATAAAAGAAACAACCCCTGTTTTAAATGAGAAAAGAGGTGTTTTTGTTACATTAAAGAAAAGAGGGAATTTGAGAGGTTGTATTGGTTATATTTATCCTGTTGTACCTCTTATTGAAGGGGTAAGAAAAATGGCAATTGAGTCAGCGACAGGAGACCCAAGATTTTCACCTGTAACATATGAAGAACTACAAGATGTTGAAATAGAAATTTCTGTTTTAACTGTCCCAAAAAGAGTAAAAAGTTCAGATGAAATAGTTTTAGGTAGAGATGGAGTTATAGTTAAAAGAGGATTTAATCAGGGTGTTTTTTTACCACAGGTAGCAGATGAAACAGGATGGAGTAAAGAGGAATTTTTAAGTCAACTTTGCTGGCAGAAAGCAGGTCTTTCTCCAGATGCATGGAAAGACCCAGAAACAGAACTTTACACTTTCCAAGCAGAAGTTTTCAGTGAAAGTGAATTTAAATGAAATTACATGGTAATTTTTTCCTTTCAGGTATCATTTTTGGGTTTTCCTTTTGTCTCATAAACTGTGGGCTTTTACTTTTTCCTGTTGTTGGAGAAGGAAGTCATAACTACAAACAGGGATTATTGAAAGGCATTCTTTTTAATTTCGGTAAGATATTTTCTTATTCTTTTTATGGTGGAATTGCCTCTTATTCGCATTTTCTTTTAAAAACATTTATTGAAAGTAAGTATTCATTTATTGTCGGTGGTATTTTTCTTATTATTTATGGTATATGGTTCTTCTTAAAAACAGGTGGAAAATATGTAGTGGCAGGAAAATTTCAAAAAATAAATTTACATATTTTTCTTTTAGGACTGATTTATGGCTTAGTTCCCTGTGGTCCTTTAATTGGATTCTTTTTATATGTTTTTTATGTCAGTAAAGGAATATTATTTGGAGTGATTTCTGGATTTCTTTTTGGATTAGGAGCAATTTTTGGACCTCTTACCCTTTGTATTTTCATCCCATATATCTGGAAATTTTTATATAGAAGTTCATTTAAGATATTTTTAAGATTGATTTCGTCTTTTATTTTTATATTCTGGGGTGTTAACCTAATTTTATTATCTCTTTCTCATTAGGAAATTAAATTTCCCAATATAACCGCGGGGGTTAAATTCTCTAATATGTGAAGAGACTGTTGTGTCAAATAAAAATCTACTCGAAATACTAATTCGTTGAGACATTAAAAATCTACTCCAACACATTGTTTATTTTTCTCTTCTTTTTCTATTTCCATTT
>DAOOVW010000004.1 GCA_035370465.1 bacterium
CCCCCTATTTCCCTCCTTCCTTCCTTTCTTCCCTCTCCCCTGCGGGGAGAGGCTCGCCCGTAGGGCTACGCCTGAGGGGTATAGGTGAGGGACGATTTCATCTTTTTTTTGACACTACCTATAAAATGAACTTCCATATTTAATAAATGTTTTTACCATAACTTTTATTTTTTCCCAACTATGGCCAATTGCTTGTGGAGATGGATACCATTTTGCAATAAATCCACCATTAAATTTTCCAAAATAATAAATTAGTTTTTTTGCATAATTTCTAACATCATCCAATGTTCCATTTATCATAACACTTTGAATATCAACAGGACATCAGAAACATATATGCCCTCCAAACCTATTACTTAAATTTTCCACATCCATATTTTCCTGTTGGTCCATCTGTATAACATTCAATTTACTTTCAATTAAACCATCAAGTATGTCAACAATATAGCCACAACTATGAAGATTTGGGGATTGAAATAATATTGCTTTTTTACTATCTCTTTTGAAATTATTTTTATTTCCACTGATAGACAATAACTGGCTGTTTTTTTAATATATTCTCATCTATGTTATAAAATTTACTGATAAGTAATTTTTGTATTATGTCTGCCTCAATTTCTCTTGCGATAAAATAAGAGAAAATTACTTCAATTCCATAGGGAATAATTTTGCCTTCTTTTATATAGTTCATTATTGCTTTGTATCTTATAATTTCAAAATTTTCTTCATTTATAAAAGTATCTGTAATTTTATATTCTTTTGTAAGGGATTTTAAAATTGCCTCTTCATTTAAAAATTTTTCTGCCCTTGTATTTCCGTTTCTAATAAAAAAGGATGATACTATTTTTTCTCCTTTTTTCTTTTTTAAAATAAAAGTAGAAAGGTTAGCAAAGTCAATTTCAATTTTCCCATATTTTTCAATAAAGGAAGAATTAAATGCAGTTAATAAATTATATAGTTGAATATAATACTCATTTTTCAGGTCAAGTAATTTTTCTTCTATATTTTTTTCTGATTTTACTATTTTAACCCCTTTCTTTAAAAAATCAGGTATATTCCCTTTATTTCCTTCAATATATCCTTTCAAAATCTGACCGGGTAAATTACATGGTAAAACATAATTACTTTTATTTTCTAAAATAATCCTCAAATTAAAAAAATCATTTTTTAGGAGAAAAATTCTCAAAATATCAGGAGAAATTTTTTCTATTTCTTCATAAATAAAATTTCTCTCTTTATCAAGTAATTCAATAATTTCTTCTGTATTTAAAATTGGTGAAGGAAATTTATAAAATGACTTTTCTAATATTGAAATAACCTCTCCTATATTTTTTGCCTCTATTATACTTTGTACCTGTTTGGATGTTAGAAATTTTTTTTCAAGTGCCTTAATTCTTCCACTTTCAGAATAAATATCCATTTTCTTCACCTTCTTTATTATAGTACTTTTTTCTTTCTATCAACTCTCTTATTTTTTCAAAGTCCTTTTTAAGAAGTAAATATCTGTCTGGATTATAAACAGCAACAGCAGGATGATAAAGTGGCAATATAAAGACACCTTTTTTTTCATAAATATTTCCATGCACCTTACTTATTGCTCCTGTCTCATCTATTGAAAATCTGTTAAAAATTTCTCTCATTGAATGTCTTCCAAGAGGGACAATAATTTCTGGTTTTATTAGTTCAATTTGTTTTGATAAGAAATAAGAACAACTTTTTATTTCTTCATCCTCTGGGTCTCTATTGTTAGGGGGCCTACATTTAACTATATTTGTTATATAAACATCATCTCTTTTTAAGTTAATTGACGAAAGAAGTAAGTCAAGAATTTCTCCTGCTTTTCCACAAAAAGGAATGCCTTTTTTATCTTCATTAAAACCAGGACCTTCCCCTATAAATAAAATTCTGGTATCAATACTTCCTTTTCCAAAAACAACATTTGTCCTACCTTTATATAATTTACATCTTTGACAATTTCTACTTTCTTCTTCTAATTCCTCAAATTCCTTTTTCTTTTCCATTAAATAATTTTTCTGCAACTTCTTTTCTTAGTTCCTGACCAATTGTCTTTTTAATATTTTCCCAGGAAAACTCAATATCACTATTCTCTCCTTCAATTAAAAATTTATCTTCTAAATGTTTTTCTTTTATAACTTCATATCCATCAATTTTTAAATTTACATTTTCAGGAACTAAAATTTTTACTTTTTTATCATTTATTGTTTGTAATATTTGAAATATAATTTCTCCAATATTTTTGTTAAGATATTCATTAAATTTATTTTTTATTTTTTCTTCACATTTATCTATCAATTGATTTTTAAAGGAAAGAATTTCTTTATTTTTTTCAATTTTAAAGTTAATAATTTCATTTTCTATCTCTTTATCAATTGTTTCTTTCATTTTTTTTAATTTTTCTTCATATTCTTTTTCAATAAGAAATTTTTTCTTTTCCCATTCAGAATTCAAAACACTTTGTGCCTCGTCAATTATTTTTTTCCTTTTTTCTTCTGCTTCTTCCATCAATTTTTTAATAAGGTTTTCCATTTTATATTTTTACTACAAAAAGTAAAAAAATTGAAGCAACAAGTCCTAAAACAGCATATGTTTCAACCATTGCTGCATAAACCATTGCCCTCATACTTGCTTCTGGATGTTTTGAAGCAACAGATATTCCAGCAGCACATACCCTTCCCTGATATATTGCAGAAGTAAGTCCTGAAATTGCTATTGGCAAACATGAAAGAAGAATTTGTAGACCAGCAGATGGAGAAACTGTTACTATTTGCCCTCCAAGGATTCCGACTTTCATCATTATAAGAAATCCAGTCAAAAACCCATAAATTCCCTGTGTCCCTGGAAGAGCAACAAGCAATAACATTGTTCCAAATTTTTCCGGCTCTTCTGAAAGAACACCATTTGCTGCACTACCTGAATAACCAATTCCAATACTTGAACCAGTACCACACAAAAATATAGCAAGTCCTGCTCCAATTAAAGCATACAAAAGTCCGAGGTTCATTTTTATCCTCCTTTTATTTGTTTTAATTTTTTAATAAGTAAAGGTAAAATTTCAAAAACATCTCCAACAATTCCTAAATTTGCAACTTTAAATATAGGTGCATCAGGGTCTTTATTTATTGCAATAATATAGTCAGATGTTTGCATACCTGCAAGATGTTGAATTGCTCCTGAAATTCCACATGCAATATAAATTTTGGGTTTTACAGTTTTTCCAGTTTGCCCAACCTGGTGAGGATAGGGTATCCAACCAGAATCAACAGCAGCACGAGAAGAACCAACTGCTGCCCCTAAAAGTCCTGCAAGTTCCCTTATAAGGGAAAAATTTTCTGCTGCTTTTATTCCTCTTCCACCAGAAATAATTATTTCTGCTTCCTGTAAGTCAACAACATTTTCAACTCTTTCTCTACCAATAACTTCAACATTTTCTTCTATATCAATCTCAATATTTTCTTTAATTATTTTCCCTTCTTTCCCATCAATTACTTCTGCAGGAGAGAAAATTTTTGGTCTTATTGTTGCCATTTGAGGACGATGATTTTTACATATAATTCTTGCCATTAAATTTCCACCAAAAGTTGGTCTTGTCTGAACTAATAGCCCTGTTTCTTCATCAATATCAATATCTGTACAGTCAGCAGTAAGTCCTGTTTTTATTCTTGCAGCAGTAAAAGGTATAAATGACCTTCCAATCATTGTAGCAGCAGCAATGACAATACTTGGCTTGTATTTTTTAATAAGTTTAGAAAATGCATCAGCAAAAGTTTGTTCTTTGAATGTCTGTAGTTTTTCATTTTCCACAATATAAACATTATCACATCCCCTTTCTATTAGTTGAGAAGCAAAAGAGGACACATCTCCGCCTAAAAGAACTCCTGATATTTCTTCATTTAATTTTTCTTTTAGTTTCAAACAGGCAGAAAGCATTTCATAAGAAACAGAAGAAATTCCTTTTTCTCTTGTTTCAGCAAAAAACCATATTCCTTTATAATCAGATGTATCAATTTTTATTTCTTTTTCTTCTTTATAAAGTGCCTGTTCAGGACAGTTCTTTATACATAATCCACAAAGGGTACATTTTTCATTTATATTGATTTTATTTTCTTTTATTTCAAGTGCACCAAATGGGCAACTTTCAATACAATTTTTACATAAATTACATTTTTCATAAATTATTTTTATCATTATACTACTCCCAATGTTTTAAGTTGTTTTATTATTTCATCAGTTAAATATTCTGGCTCACCCTCAATTTTTTTACCTTCTTTTTTTATTTCAGGTGTCCATACATCAATAACTCTTGTTGGAGAACCATCCTGTCCAAAAAATCTCTCATCTTCGCCTAACTGGTCAGCAGTTATTCTTTTAATTTCTGCCTTTTTTGCTTTTAATAGTCCTTTTAATGAGGGAATTCTTGGTTCATTTATTTCCTTTACAACTGTTATTAAAACAGGGAGTTTTGCCATTACCTTTTCATAGTGGTCTTCCATTAATCTTGTGCAATAAATAATATTATCAGAAATATTCTCAATTTTACTTACAAAAGTTATATAAGGGATTTTAAGAAATTCAGCAATTTCAGGTCCAACCTGTCCGGTACTTCCATCAAGGGTTTCTCTTCCGCATATTATTATATCAAAATTACCAGTTTTTTTTATTCCACAACTTAAAGTAAAAGATGTCGCTAATGTATCACTTCCACCAAATTTTTTATCAGTAAGCAAAAAACCATCATCAACTCCCATCGCAATTGCTTCTTTTAATGCTTCTTCTGCCTGAAAAGGGCCCATAGAAATTGCCAATACTTCTCCCCCAAACCTCTCTTTCAATCGTATTCCTTCTTCAATAGCATAGGTGTCATAAGGGTTTATAATACTTTTTACTCCTTCTCTAACAATTCTTTTTGTTTCGGGATCTATTTTTACATCAAGTGACTCTGGAACCTGTTTTATGCATACGACTATTCTCATCCTCTCTCCTTTTCCTGTTTAATGTGAAGAATAAAATATGGTATAATTATACCACTGATTTTGCTTTTGTAAATTTTTTTGTGGGAATTCTACCGACTTTAATAATAAAATTTTAGGAGATTAAATGGAGAAAAAGAGAAAATCGTTTTACAATAAGTTTGAAATTAAAAAAAAGGGGTCAATTGATGAAAATATCAATAAACTTCAAAACGAATTAGATATTTATCTAAAAGGAGCAGAAGAGATAGTAGAGGAAGATGAAATTTTAGAAAAAAAAGATATTAAAAAACCTGAAAAAAAGGCATCTTTTAAAAAAGAAGAATCTAATGAAAAATATAAAGAAAGTACTTATAAACATAAAGATATTACTGCAAATGTAAATGCTAAATTTAATAAAAAAATATTGTTTATTCCACTTTTTCTTTTTATACTTTTTATTGGATTTATAAAATTTCCTCTTTTTAAATATACAACAACTCCAAAGAAAGACAGGGACATACCAGGTATTGAAATAAAGACAATTTTTTATTACAATGTTTTAGGAACAAAATTAAAAGAAAAGACAATTCTTAATGTAGGAAATAAAGAAATAATAGTCCCGATTTCTATTGAAAAATGGTTTGGCCTATCAAAAGAGGAGAAAATAAAATATATTAAGGTTTTTCAGAGTGAATGAATTTTAATCCTCTTTTATATTTCCCTTCTAATTTCTGCTAACTTTTTTATACCCAGTTTATTATAAAAATAGCCCCAACGGGATTTGAACCCGTGTCTGATGGCTGAGAACCACCTGTCCTTGGCCTCTAGACGATGGGGCCTGTACTTATCAATTTGTGTTAAAATAATACTTAAAGGATAAAATAATGTCAAGATATTATAAAATTGCAGGATGTATTCATATACATTTTCCTATTAAATTTTTTGAGAAAGGAATAAAGTTAGTCGCAGAGAATGCAAACCGTGCAGGTCTTGATTTTGCCATTCTAACAAGTCATGTGCCAGAAAAAGAAAATAAGTATAAAGAAATTCTAAATTTTAATTCTTATTATGGGAAAACACTTATTATTTCTGGACAGGAGACAAATGATATAAGAAAAAAGAATCATCTAATAATTGTCGGGGAAAAAGAGTGGTATAGGAAGAAAGAGAATATCCAGGAGATAATATATAAGGTAAAAAATAAAAATGCTTTTACAATAGTTGCCCATCCTTTTGGTGAGCATAGATTATCTTTAAAAAAGAAAAATTATGAATGGGAAAATTGGGAAAACGAATTTGATTGTGTTGAGGTATGGTCATTGCTTTTTGATTGGGCAACTTTTACAAATCCATTTAATTTACCTTTCAGGTATTTTACCTTTCCTGATAACTTAAATGGTCCTGATAAGAGGGCAGTTTTAATGTGGGATAGCATTTCAAACAAAAGAAAAATTCCTGCTATTGCTGGTCTTGATATCCATTTACTTCCACCAATTTTAAGATTTTTTGATATAAAAAAGAATTTTCTTTATGAAACAACATTTAAAATTTTAAGAAATCATCTTTTTTTAAAAGAAAACTTGTCAGGAAATTCATTGGATGATGTTAAGAGGATATTTGAGTGTTTAAAAAGAGGAAATTTATATTTTTCCAATGATTACTTAAAAAATAGTGATGGATTTTATTTTGGTGAAGAAAATGGGGACTTTTTAATGGGGGATGAAGGGCAATTTGGGAAGAAAATAATTATAGAAACGCCTTTTAAAGGTGAAATAAAACTTATAAAAAATGGGAAAGTAATAGTTAGAAAAAATGATAAATTTCTTGAATATTTTGTTGAGGAAAAGGGAAATTATAGGGTTGAAGTTTATTTCAATAATAAACCATGGATTTTTTCAAATTTTCTCTATTTTGGTAGTTTTTGTTAAATAAAATCTACTAAAACGCATACACATACTTTACTTATCTTATTTATTCTGTTAAAATCACTATGAAAGGAGAAAAATGGTAAGAGTAAGATTTGCCCCAAGTCCAACAGGTTATCTCCATATTGGAAATGCAAGAACTGCCCTTTTTAATTATCTTTTTGCAAGAAAAAATAAAGGGAAATTTGTATTGAGAATTGAAGATACTGATAAAGAGAGGTCAAAAAGAGAATATGAAGAAGGAATAATTGAAGACCTTAAATGGGTTGGAATTGATTGGGATGAAGGTCCTGATATTGGTGGTCCATTTGGACCATACAGGCAATCAGAAAGATTATCTATTTACAGAGATATTGCAGAAAAACTATTGAAAGAGGGAAAAGCATATAAGTGTTTTTGCACAAAAGAAGAAGTTGAAGGAAGAACAAAAGAAACTGGATATGATGGAAAATGCAGAAATTTAACAAAAGAAGAAATTGAAAAATTAGAGAAAGAAAGAAAAGAATATGTTTTAAGATTTAAAGTACCTGAAAAGAAAAAGGTTAAGGTAAATGACCTTATAAGAGGAGAAGTTGAATTTGAAACGGATTTTATAACTGATTTTATTATAATGAAACCAGATAATACTCCTACTTTTCATTTTGCAGTTGTCGTTGATGATGTTCTGATGGAAATAACTCATGTAATTAGAGGAGAAGACCATCTTTCAAATACTCCAAAACATATAATGTTATTTGAAGCAGTAGGCGGAAAAATTCCTCAATTTGCTCATATGTCAATGACACTTGGAAGTGATAGAACCCGTTTAAGTAAAAGACATGGTGCAACTTCTGTAAGGTTTTATAAACAGGAGGGCTATTTACCAGAGGCATTTTTTAACTATATCACTTTACTCGGATTTGGAATAACAGAGGGAAAAGAAATTTTTACAAAAGAAGAATTAATATCAGAATTTTCTATTGAAAGATGTAATAAATCTAATGCTGTATTTGACCCTGAAAAATTATTATGGATGAATGGTTATTATATCAGGAATTCAACACCAGAAAGATTATTCCAACTTTCTTTACCATTTTTAAAAAAAGCATGCCTTGTAAAAGAACCATTATCAGAGGAAAAGAAAGAAGAAATTAAAAAACTTATATATCTGCATAGAGAAAAGGTAAAAACATTAAAAGAAATTCCTTTATGGATTGATTATTTTTTGACTGATGAGATAAATTACGAAGAACAATGTATAAAAGAATACCTTGGCGAAAATAGTAAAAAAATTCTTTCTGAACTTTTACCTTATTTAGAAGAATGTTCTGACTTTAACAAGGACTTATTAGAAAGTCAATTAAAAAAATTCTTTGATGAAAAAAAATATAAAACAAAAGATGTTTTTCATCCATTAAGAGTTGCATTAAGTGGCAGAATGAGAGGTCCTGGAATTTTTGAACTTCTTGAATTTCTTGGGAAAGAAAAAGTAATAAAGAGGTTAAAAAGAATAACTAATAAGGAGACAAGAAAATGATTACAAGAAAAAAGGCAGAAGAATTAAAAGAGAG
This sequence comes from bacterium, assembly GCA_035370465.1. Lineage (NCBI taxonomy): Bacteria > bacterium. The sequence continues at coordinate 8,446 of DAOOVW010000004.1, forward strand.
AGCATATAAAATGCTTCAAAAAGCAGGAATTGTTATAACGGAAGAAGAATATAAAAATATGGAAGTTGTTGACCATGGATTAAATGAACCAGAGAAATACGGAGTGCAAATTATTGTTTATGTAAACAATGAGAGGTATTGTGCAAAAGAAATGGTTTTAATTCCTGGACAGACAGTTTGTGAACATAAACATCCTCCAATATCCAGAACAAATCCCGGTAAACAGGAAACATTTAGATGTAGATATGGAGAAGTTTATCTTTATGTACCTGGTATTCCTGCTAAAAATCCAAAAGCAAAATTACCAGAAGATAGAGAAAAATATTTTACAGTATGGAATGAGATTATTTTGAAACCAGGTCAACAATATACAATTGTCCCGAATACATTACATTGGTTTCAGGCAGGAAAAGAAGGAGCAATTGTTTCTGAATTTTCTTCCCAAAGTTTAGATGAGACAGATATTTTTACAGACCCGGATGTTAAAAGAATAACAGAGATAGCGGAAAATGATTAAATTTTTTAATACCCTGACAAAGAAAAAAGAGGAATTTGTACCTATTGAACAAAATATAGTAAAAATGTACACCTGTGGTCCAACTGTTTATGATTTTGCTCATATTGGTAATTTTCGTGCTTATATTTTTGAGGACTTACTCCATAGATATTTAGAATACAGAAATTATAAGGTAATAAGAGTAATGAATATAACAGATGTAGATGATAAGACAATAAAAGGAGCAAAAAAAGAAGGAATATCTTTGAAAGAATATACTGATAGGTATTTGAATTATTTTTTAGAAGATATGGAGACATTGAGAATTAAAAAGCCAGATTTCTTACCGAGAGCAACTGAACATATTGAAGAGATGGTATCTCTTATAAAAAAGTTATTGGAAAAAGGATATGCATATAGGAAAAATGGGTCTATTTATTATGATATTTCAAAATTTCATAACTATGGAAAACTTTCAGGGATTGAATTAGAAAGTGTAAAACCAGGGGCAAGAGTAGAAACAGATGAATATAGCAAAGAAGATGTAAGGGACTTTGCATTATGGAAAGGTGTAAAAGAGGATGAAGATGTATGGTGGGAAACAGAACTAGGGAAAGGTAGACCTGGATGGCATATTGAGTGTTCAGCAATGAGTATGAAATATTTAGGAGAGACATTTGATATTCATACAGGGGGTGTTGATAATATTTTCCCTCACCATGAAAATGAAATTGCACAGAGCGAAGGAGCAACAGGTAAAAAATTTGTGAATTACTGGTTACATTGCGCTCATTTACTTGTAAATAATGAAAAAATGTCAAAATCAAAAGGGAATTTTTGGACATTAAGGGACTTGTTGAATAAAAATTATGAGCCAGTTGCCATTAGATACTTGCTTTTAACAACTCATTATAGAGACCCTTTAAACTTTACTGAAAAATCATTAGAAGGTGCAGAAAACACAATTAAAAATTATAATGATTTTTATAATTCCTTAAATTTCTGTCAGGGTAAAGAAGACGAAGATATTGAAAAGGAAATAGAAAAAGCAAGAAACGGATTTATTGAAAATTTAGATGATGACCTGAATATTTCTCCTGCAATTGCATCAATTTTTAATTTTATAAAATATGTGAATAAAAAAGTAGCAGAATATAAGGTATCTAATCAACAAGCAGAAAAAATTAAAAAATTTCTTGAAGAAATTGATTATATTCTATGTATTCTTAATTATAAAGAAAAGCAACTTCCAGAAGAATATACTGAATTGATAAAAGAAAGAGAAAAGGCAAGAAAAGAGAAAAATTATAAAAGGGCTGATGAAATAAGAGATTATCTAAAAAGTAAAGGAATAATAATTGAAGATACCCCTTATGGAACAAGGTGGAAAAAAGAATGAAAAAAGGAATATCTTTGATTGAAATTCTTGTTGTTCTTGTAATTATCTCAATTATTGCATCTCTTTCGTTGCCAGCAATACATAAAGCGAGATTAAAAGGACTGATTACAAAAACAAAGACAACGATTGATTCTCTTGAAGCAGCACTTTCAATGTATGAAACCGATTTTGGAGATTATCCTGAATCAGATGGGACTGGAAGCAAAGTTCTTTACCAATTTCTTGTTGGACCTATTGATGATGAAAATTGGAAAGGACCATACATAAGATTAAGAAAACAGGATATAGATGAAGAAGGCAATATTGTTGATGCATGGAATAATCCAATTATCTATAAATATCCACAGGAAGAATATGAAAATACTCCATATATAATTTTTTCATTTGGACCTGATGGTAAAAAAAATACAAAAGATGATATTGGCAACTGGTAATTGTAATAAGGACGCATCCTGAATATCAATAATGGAATATATAGAAGTTGTCTCTGATAAAAAAATACATGGCTGGTGGAAAGGTAAAAGAGAATGTTCCTCTGAAAGAGTCCTTTTAAACCCTTATGTTGGATGTGAGATTGGTTGTTTTTTCTGTTATACCTGTGGATACCCTGGAAAGTTTCAGTTATCAAAAAAAGAAAGCAAGGTATTTGTTTATATAAATTTTGTTGATAATTTAAAGAAGCAGATAGAAAAATTAAATTATATTTCTACCTGTTATTTATCTCCTGTTTCAGACCCATTTCAACCAGCAGAAAAAATATTTAAAATAACTGAAAAAACAATTGAATTTCTAATTTCAAAAAATATACCTGTCAATATAACAACAAAAGAAACAATACCTGAAAATATAATTGAAATGATAAAAGGACATCCTCATTGCTATGGGCAGGTATCAATTTTAACAATAGATGAGAATTTAAGAAAGAAATTGATGGAAAAAGGGGCAGAAACAGACAAACTTTTTGAGAATATAAGGAATTTATCAAAAAATAATATTTTTTCGATTTGTAGAATTGACCCTATTATCCCTTTTATAAATGATAGCCAGGATACCCTTGAAGAAATAATTAAAAGAAGTAAAGATTGTGGAGCAAAACATATAATTGCCAGTATTATAGATATAAACATTTCTAAAAAAGAAGAAATTTTTACAGAAATTGAGAAGAAATTTGGCAGGTCAATAAAAAGAAAATTAGAGGAATTATATATTGAAAAAATTGGTTCGTCCTTACACTCAAAAATTGATTATAGAAAAAATGTCTTTTCATTATTAAGAAATTTATGTGATAAATACAATCTTACTTTTGCTTTATGTATGGAATTTGAGAAAAAAGATGGTAAAATTTATGGACTTAATAAGGAATTTGGTAGTTCAGTTAATTGTGAAGGCATAAATATCCCTATTTACAAAAGAGATGGAGAGAAATTTTCCCCTGCCTGTGATTGTAATGGGAATTGTATTAGTTGTAATTTTCCTTCATGTGGTATTGAAGAAATTGCCCAGGGAAAGGTAAAAAATAACAATTATAAAGGTTTTGATTTCTATGACTATTTGAGATGGAGTAAAAAACAAAAAGGACTTTTTGAAAAATGAAATATATACTATCTTCAAGTTCGCCAAGAAGGAAAGAACTATTAAAAAGAGTGATTGATGATTTTGAAATTGTTGAACCAGATGTTGATGAAGAAAAAATAAAGGAAAACGACCCAATAAAATATGCAGTAACAGCAGCAACCTTAAAGGCAAAAAGCGTTGGAGAAAAAAGAAGTGGTTGTATTGTCCTTGCTGCTGATACAATTGTCTCATATAAAGGGAAAATTATTGGCAAACCCCAAAATTATCAAGAAGCGATGAATATACTGAAAGAACTTTCAGGGACAGAACATAAAGTTATAACAGGAATTGCAATTTATAATAAAGATAAAAATAAACTTTTAACGGGTTATGATATAAGTTATGTTAAGTTTAAAAATATTTCTGAAGAAGATATAAAAGAATATTTAGAAAAAAATGAGTTCAAAGATAAAGCAGGAGGATATGCAATTCAGGAAATAGGAGATAAGTTTGTAGAGAAAATAAAAGGAAGTTATGAAAATGTTGTGGGACTGCCTATTCAAAAACTAAAAAAAATGATTGAGGAATTTGAAATGCCAGAGATAGAAATTGAAATTTCAGATATTGCTTTTCCTAACAATTGGGGTGTCGGGAAAAAAGAAAATTTTGTTGTTTTTGTTCCTGGTGCTACTTATAAAGATGTTGTAAAAGTAAGAATAAAAAAAGGAGAGAAAAGTTTTTCTTATGGAGAGGTGGTAGAAATTTTAAGTCCCTCTCCATATAGAAAACAAGCAGAATGTCCTCATTTTGGTATTTGTGGTGGATGTTCTTTTCAAAATTTACAATATCAAATACAACTTTCTTTAAAATTTAATTATATAAAGAAAACACTTGAAAAAATAGGAGGTATAGATATAGGAAAAGGAGAAATTTCAGAAATAGTCCCTTCTCCTTGTCTTTATTTTTACAGGAATAAAATGGAATTTTCTTTTGGTGGGGATAAGGAAATTTATTTAGGTTTGAGAGAAAGAAATTCTCCTTTTGAAAAATATACATGGAAAGTTGTATCAATTGAGAAATGTTTAATTTTCAGCCCTCTTTATGAAAAAATATCACCAATAATTATTGAATTTGCAAAAAAAACAGGACTCCCACCTTATAATCCATACAAAAAAGAGGGATTTTTCAGACATTTAGTTTTAAGAGAGGGGAAAAATACAGGTGAAGCAATGGCAATTATTGTTACAAAGAGTGGGAAAGACATTGATTTCACCGGACTTGTTGAAAAAATAAATGATGTTGCCCCTGAAATTAAATGTCTTTACTGGGTTGAAAATGACCAGTTATCAGATGTTGTCTCTTTTGAGAAAAAACACCATATCTGGGGAGAAACAAAAATAGAAGAAAAAATAGGCGATTTTAAATTTAAAATTGCCCCTAATTCATTTTTCCAGCCAAATTCAAAAGGGGCAGAACTTCTTTATTCAGAAATTTATAATAATATTGGAGAAGGGGAGAGAGTGTTAGGACTTTATTGTGGAACAGGAACAATTGAAGTTTTTATTTCAAATAAGGCAGGTGAAATTATAGGAATTGATTCAGAAGAGATAAATATATTAGTTGCAGAAGAGAACTGTCAGAATAATAAAATTAAAAATTGTAAATTTTATTGTGGAAGGGTTGAAAAAATTATTGGTAATAAGAATTTAGGGAATTTTGATACTTTAATTGTTGACCCTCCAAGAAGTGGTTTAACAAATAAAGCACTAATGAAATTGGTAAAAATGGAAATACCAAAACTTATATATGTTTCCTGCAATGTTTCAACTTTCTCAAGGGATATAAATTTATTGTCAAAGGAAGGATATAAACTTGAAAAATTAATTCCTTTTGACCTTTTTCCTCATACGCCACACATAGAAATTCTAGGAATAATCAAGAAACGGAGTCCCCTTTGTTAACTTACGAAGTTAACAAGTATATGAGAATCAACAACTTACAAATATTACTGCAACTTTTTTAAGAAAGAACCTTATTTTTTCCCCAATATAATAAATTTGGCGTCCATCCCACTCAATAGGCATTTTTGATAGTGCTTCAATAATTTTATCCAATAAATTTCCTGATATTATCATTTAGTATTGAATTATTATGTAGACAGTTAAGTACTGATGCAAACTCTGGAAAAAGTTTTTGATTTATTTCTTCTATCAAAGCAATATTATGTTTTACATTCTCACTACTTTTCCCGGCATTTTTTTTGACAACCCTGTTAGTTAATTCGGAATTCTCAATTTTTGATATAAGAATTGGGTCTGCTGAAATATTATCTGGAATTGGTAGCGAAAGCAGAGTTTTTTTTGAAATAGTCATACCCCCATCATTAATTCGCCACCACCAATAAAAGAAACTGCTATTTAGAAGTATATATGCAAGATTATAATCTTTTTTGTTATAAAAATATAAAGTTCTAAATGAGGAACGATTAACTTCTGTTTTAAGTGCTGAAATAAAATATCTTGGAGTTGTTGGAACAATAAGTTTATATTTTGTTGGATAAGTTGAAATAATATCTACCAAACATTTTTTTGTCTTTTTTACTTTATAGTATAAAGGTAAGAGTTCTTTTTGAATTTTGGGAAAAACATCTGCATTAACTCCTACATCGGTTAGGTAATTATCTAAACTTTCCAGCATTTTTGTGCGTTCCGTTGTCCGCCAACGTAATAGAGGCGTAATTTTAAAAGAATTTAATGTACTTTCGGATTTAGCAACAGTGATTGCAGCTCTTATACTATTTGATTTATTGGTATTAGTTGAACCAAATTTAATTCCTCTAAATATTGTATCAGGAACATTATCAAAACAATAAATTGAAATGTTTCGCATTTTTGTTATAAGTAATTCACGCAAAGTTCGGAATTGTTGTCCATTTGTAAATGTCTGTGGCGTAATAGAAATAAATCCATTTGATAGAGTAATTATCTTTTCTAAAAAGTAAGCATATAAATTGCGTGCTTCTGCTGTTTTAAAGCGGTTATCACTTTTTACTTCTACATAGGGTGGATTTAAAAAAGCGAAATCAAATGCTGGTAGATTTGAAGAGAAAAGAAAATCAGTAACAATAAAATGAGAAGCAATATCATGAAATAGATTTTTTGACTTATTTTGAAATGCCAGGGTGAATAAAGTACGAGCAATAAATAATGCTAAAGCATCTTTATCAATCAAATAAAGTTGATTGGTTAAAAAATCCTCACCCGTTTCCTGCAATTTAACCAGCCAAAAAGAAAGATTGCCAACCCCAGAACAAGGGTCTATCCAAACTCTATTTTTTGGGAAAAAAAGTGATTTTTCTGCCATTACCTGAGCAACATCCTCAGGAGTAAAATATTGTCCATGTTTTTTTCTACTATCATTATTTAAAAGAGACAAAGAGTATTCATAAAGTGTCGCAATTTCTCCAATAGAAATAGAATTAAGTATATCTATATCTAAAATTGGTGCATTAGAAAACTCTTTTTGCACTAAAAGATAATCAAAACGAGGTTGATGAAGATTATAAATATGTGTGGCTAAAATTGAATACCATGTCTTTTCAAGACCAAATTTATTTATAAGGATATTTAATTTTTCATATCTAAACTTTGAATATATTTTATCTTTTGTTTTATATAAATTCTCTTGTTTTGTAATTACTAGTGATAAATTTGGGAATAAATAAGGGCAATCTACATTTGCTCCAAATTCTATCTTTCTCTGATTTATTTGAACTTTTGCCATTATATTCTTACTTCCTATTATTTTAAACAAATTTTAGAAATTTCTATATATATAATTCAAATTATTTACTTGTTTCTATCAAATTCACTTCACATTTAAGGGATGATTTTTATTTCACTTTCTATTGATGCCTTTTTATATTCTGAAATAATTTCAAGAAATTTCTCAATTGGTAAATTTTGTAATTTGTTTTTATAAATATTGACAAAATTAAGCAGTCCTTCAGCAGAAAGAAATCCCTGATTTAACTCAAAATACAATGTTTCAAAATCCGTCTTAGAAATTGATGAAAGTTTATTTATTTCACAATACATTTTTTCTTTTTTCTTTTCCTCTATTATCATTTCAAACTCTTCTTTAAGTGCTCGTTCTGCTTTTACTCCAAATTCATATTCTTTGATTTCATCGGGTAAATTTTTAATTTTAATTTCTCTTAATTTTTTTTCTTTTTTTACATATATATTCCCTAATAAAATTGGTATAAATATTAAAAGAAATCCAAAATAAAGTCCTGTCCCTAAAACCCCTATTCCCATAGCAAGTGCAGGCTCTCCATAATATACATTTTTAATAAAATCAATAAAACCGGTAAAAATACCATATCTCAATTTAAAAATCCAGGAATATAAAGTATCAACAAAAAAAAGAGCAATTCCTAAAAGGACACCCCTTATATACCCATAGTCCTGTGCATTTTCTTCTACAAGTGTTAAAGGAATAAAAAATAATTTCTTTTTTACAGGGAAAAATGTTTTTGTGACTATTTCAAGGTTTTCTTTTAATTTTTGAATGTTTTCAAAAGAACCATAAACAATTATTGAATTTTCTTTGTTTAAATAAATTGCAACAAATTTATTTACTGGTGAGGAATAATTTGTAACGAAATATGGGAAAATAAAATTTCTCTTTGTATATATTTCCCATTTTCCATTCTCTAATTCAAATGCATCTTCTCTTTTATATCCGAGCCAACCAAGTAATTGATATGTTTGACAACCTACTCTTTTAAAATATTTTATCTCTTCGTATATTCCACTTTCCACAATATAATTTTACAACTTAATTTCTATAAGTAAAATTTTCTGACCAATGATTAAAAGAAAATGCCTAACATTTAATTTGACAAATATGCTTTAAAAAAGGTATAATGTAGAGTTATAGGAGGATAATTATGGATGATATAAAAAACAAATATGATGCGACAACAATACAGGTTTTAAGTGGAATTGAAGCAGTCAGAAAAAGACCTGCTATGTATATTGGAGACACTTCAATTGGCGGACTTCATCATCTTGTATATGAAGTAGTTGATAATAGCATAGATGAGGCAATGGCAGGTTATTGTACTAAAATAAAAATAACTATCCATTCTGATAATAGTGTTACAGTGGAAGATAATGGAAGAGGGATACCCATTGATATGCATAAAACAGAAAAAAAACCAGCAGTTGAAGTTGTTATGACAGTTCTTCATGCTGGTGGAAAGTTTGATAGAAAAGTTTATAGTGTTTCCGGGGGACTGCATGGAGTAGGTGTTTCAGTTGTAAATGCGTTATCTGAATATTTAGAAGTTGAAATTAAAAGAGATGGTAATATTTATCATCAAAGATATGAAAAAGGTATTCCTGTAACACAATTAAAGGTAATTGGAAAAACAAAAACAACAGGAACAAAGGTTACATTTAAACCCGACTCTAAAATCTTTGAAGTAGTTGAATTTGATGAGAATATACTTACTGGAAGGTTTAAAGAACTTGCTTTCTTAAATGCAGGGCTTGAGATTATTTTTGAAGATGAAAGGAAGGCACTAAAAGAAAGGTATAAATTTGAAGGTGGTATTGTTTCTTTTGTTCAGTTTTTAAATAAAAACAAAAAAGTTCTTTTTGAAAAACCATTTTATTGTAAAAAAGTTGAAGAAGATGTTGAATGTGAATTTTCTTTCCAGTATAATGATGGATATAGTGATACAGTCCTTTCTTTTGCAAATAATGTTAATACAAAAGAGGGTGGCACTCATCTTACAGGGTTTAAAAGTGGTTTAACAAAAGCAATAAACGAATATGGAAAAAATAATGGATTTCTTGATAAAATAAGTTTGAGTGGTGAAGATGTAAGAGAAGGATTGACTGCTGTAATAAGTGTTAAACTTCCTGAACCACAATTTGAAGGGCAAACAAAAACAAAACTTGGAAATTCAAAAATAAGGTTTATTGTAGATAGTATTGCTTTCAATCAAATTTTTACATTTTTAGAAGAAAACCCTGAACCAGCAAGGGCAATACTGAATAAATGTATCACAACAGCAAAAGCAAGAGAAGCAGCAAGAAAAGCCAGAGATATTACAAGAAAAAAACTTGCAGAAACAGGGGCATTACCAGGAAAACTTGCTGATTGTTCTTCAAAAGACCCTGAAGTCAGAGAACTTTTTATTGTTGAGGGAGATTCAGCAGGTGGAAGTGCAAAACAGGGTAGAGACAGAAACTTTCAAGCAATACTTCCTCTAAAAGGGAAAATTATAAATACTGAGAAAGCAGCAATTGACAAGGTCTTAAATAACGAAGAAATAAAAATGATGATAAGTGCAATTGGAGGTGGAGTTGGAGATGAATTTGATGTAACAAGAGCAAGATATAAAAAAATAATTATTATGACTGATGCAGATGTTGATGGTTCTCATATAAGAACATTACTTTTGACTTTTTTTTATAGACAAATGACTGACCTAATAAAACATGGATATATTTATATTGCTCAACCACCTCTTTACAAAGTAAAGAAAGGTAAAAAAGAAATTTATGTTGAAACAGAGAAAGAAATGGATAATATTCTTATTGATTTTGCAACAGAAAATGCAAAAATGAAAATTTCTTATGATTCAAAATATATTGAAATTGTTGAGGAGAAAGTTAGAGAAATTCTATCTCTTAGCAAAAATTTAAATGAGTTAATAAGAACAATTGAAAATAAAGGAATAAAATTTAAAAATTTAATTGATTATTACCAGAAAAACAAAAAAATCCCACAATATTATTTAGTAGATAATGTAGATAAAAAAGAGTACTATTTTGATAACTATAAACAACTATCTGAATTTCTTGGTAAAAAAGATGAAGAAATTGACCTATTTTCTGACGAAAAGTCAAACTATAAAATTGTAGAAATATATGAAAAAGGACAACTTGAAAAAATTCTTGAGAAAATTAAGGAATTTAAAATAGCACCATCTGAAATTTTTAACAAATGTTTTATCCTAATAAATGAGGAAGAAGAAAGGTATTCTTTAATAGAGATATTTGAAGCATTAAAAGAGAAAGGGAAAAAGAATTTATTTATTCAAAGGTATAAAGGACTTGGAGAAATGAATCCCTTACAACTATGGGAAACAACGATGTCTCCTGAAATAAGGACTTTAAAAAAAGTTACAATTGAAGATGCAATTAAAGCAGAAGAGATATTTACAACATTAATGGGAGATGCTGTTGAACCAAGAAAGGAATTTATAGAAAAATTTGCAAAAGAAGTTAAAAATCTTGATATATAAGGAAAAGAAATGGAAGAGAAAAAAATTATAAATATTGGTGTTGAAGAAGAAATGAGGCAGTCCTATCTGGACTATGCTATGAGTGTTATTGTTGGTAGAGCATTACCTGATGTAAGAGATGGATTAAAACCAGTTCATAGAAGGATTCTTTATGGAATGCTTGAATTAGGGCTTGAACCAGGAAAACCATTTAAAAAATCAGCAAGAGTAGTTGGAGAAGTAATGGGTAAATTTCATCCACATGGTGATGCAGCAATTTATGAAGCAATCGCAAGAATGACACAACCATTTACTTTAAGATATCCAATTATAGAGGGACAGGGTAATTTTGGTTCAATTGATGGAGACCCACCAGCCGCCATGCGATATACCGAAGTTCGACTTGCACCAATTGCGATGGAAATACTTACTGACATTGATAAAGACACAGTGGATTTTGTCCCAAACTTTGATGAATCATTAGTAGAGCCAGTTGTTTTACCAAGTAAAGTTCCACATCTTCTAATAAATGGTTCTTCTGGAATTGCTGTTGGTATGGCTACAAATATACCACCACACAATATTGGAGAAGTACTTAATGCTTTGATATTTTTGTTAAAGAAAGAAAATGCCACAATTGAAGAAATAATGGAAATATTACCTGGACCTGATTTCCCAACTGGAGGAATAATTTGTGGCAAAGAAGGGATAATTAAAGCGTATAAAACAGGAAAAGGAATAATAACAATAAGAGGAGAAATTGAAATTGAAGAAGACGACAAAGGCAAAAAGAGCATCATAATAAAAACTATACCCTATGAAGTTAATAAGGCATCTCTTGTTGAACAAATAGCACATCTTGCAGAAATAGAAAGAATAGAAGGAGTTTCTGAAATAAGAGATGAATCGGATAAAGAAGGAATGAGAATTGTAATTGAACTTAAAAAAGGAGAAAATGAAGAAATTGTTATTAATCAACTTTATAAAAATACTCAACTTCAGACAACATATGGAATTATAAATCTTGCTTTATCAAATCAAGTTCCGCGTCTTTTAAATATAAAACAGATGCTTTCTCTTTTTCTTGACCATAGAAAAGAAGTTATTATTAGAAGGTCAAATTTTCTATTAAAAAAAGCAGAAAGTAGATATCACATCTTACTCGGACTTATAATTGCCCTTGATAACTTAGATGCTGTTATTCAGTTAATAAGAAAGGCAAAAGATGTTGAAAGCGCGAGAGATGGGCTGATAAGGAGTTTCAAAATTGATGAAAAACAGGCAAATGCAATCCTTGCAATGTCTCTTTCCCGTTTAACAGGTATGGAGAGAGAAAAAATTATAACAGAAAGTAAAGAAACAGAAAAAGAAATAGAAAAATTAAAAGGAATTCTTGCTGACCCTGAAAAAGTAAAGAATATAATAAAAGAAGAGTTTGAAGAAATAAAGAAAAAATATGCAGATAAAAGAAGGACAGAAATAGGTGGGCCAGTTGAAGAATTTGAAGATATAGACCTTGTAAGAGATGAAGATATAATTGTAACTGTTTCAAATGATGGATATATAAAGAGGAGTTCACTTGAATATTACAAAAGACAGAGAAGAGGAGGAAAGGGTTTTATAGGAGCAAAAACAAAAGAAGATGACTATGTAAAACACCTTTTTGTAACTTCAACATTAGATACAATACTTTTCTTTTCTGAAAAAGGGAAGGTGTACTGGTTGAGGGGCTATTTAATCCCAGAAGGAAGTAGAACTTCAAAGGGAAAACCAATTGTTAATCTCCTTAAAATAGACCCAGGAGAAAAAATTACTGCAACTATTCCTGTTAAGGAATTTTCAAGTGATAAATATCTTGTAATGATAACAAAGAAAGGACTTGTTAAAAAAACACCATTGATTGCTTATAGTAGACCAAGAAAAGGAGGAATAATAGGGATAAATTTAAGAGAAGGAGATAGATTAATAGATGTTAAAGTAACCGATGGGAATCAAAATATACTTCTTGCAACAAAATATGGTTTTTGTATCAGATTTAGTGAAAAAGAAGTAAGAAATGTAGGAAGAAGTTCAATAGGAGTAACAGGAATAAGATTTAAAAAAGAAAATGATGAGGTTGTTGCAGGAGAGATTTTTTCTGAAAATGAATTGGACCTTTCTCTTCTTACAGTAACAAGTAAGGGATATGGTAAAAGAACAATACTTTCTCGCTATAGAAAACAAAAAAGAGGAGGTAAAGGAATTATTGATATAAAAGTTAATGAAAAAATAGGGACTATTGTTGGGGTGAAATGTGTTAAACTCTCTGATGAAGTGATTTTAACCACCAAAAATGGTGTTGTAATAAGAATGGATTGCAAGGAAATAAGAGCAGTTGGAAGAAATACAATGGGAGTAAAACTAATAAACTTAGGCAGTAATGATGAAATAGCAGATATTGCTCTTGTTGAAAAAAATGAGCAGGTATAAGATAATTGACCATACAGCAGATATTGGAATTGAAGTTGAAGGTGACTCATTAGAAGAAATTTTTTTTCAAAGTTATAAAGGGCTATATGAAATTGCAGGAATTAAAAAAGAAACAACAGGTGAAAAAGGAAAATTTGAAATTAAGGCAGATACCTTAGAAGAATTATTGATAAAATTTTTAAATGAGTTAATATATTATATCTATGTAAAAAACAAATTCTGGGAGATAAAAAAATTGGAAATAAAAATGAATAAGGAACTTAAAATAAAAATAGAAGGGAATTCAGGTAAAATAAATAAGTTTGAAAGAGAAATAAAAGCAGCAACATATCATAATATATCTATAAAAAAAGAAAATGGTATTTTTAAAACAACAATTATATTTGATTTATAAATAAAAGACACAATGTTTTTTGGCGAATTTTTTGGCGGAGAGACAGAGGGGGGATTTTATCCTTCTCCCCAGCGGGGAGAAGGTGGGATGAGGGGGTTGATATTTCCCCCTTTGATAAACCGACGAAAGTTGCTTACCTTGTTTCTCAGAGTTGGTGCGTTATCGTTTCCCAGATAGCACAACTGCTACCGACTAAGGAAGCAAAGGTTAGCAGAGCAGAGTTGGTGCGTCATTTCCCCCTTTAAAAAAGGGGGGGGAGGGGGATTTCCAGATAGCACAACAGGAAAATGGGGAGGATTTTAGTTCTCTCTATTTGCTACTAAAATATTTATAAATATGTGAGGTGAATTACAAAATGGATAAAAAAGAAAAAGAATATTATTTAAAAATTTTATTAAAAGAGAAAAACACAATACTTAAAAATTTAGGATATTTGAAGGAAGGTATTGAAAGTGTTGAAAAAGGCGTCCCTACTCATATTGGTGACCTTGGGACAGATGAGTTTGTGAGAGGACTTGGTATTGATATTTCTCACTCAGAAGAGCAAATTTTAAGGCAGATAGATGAAGCAATAGAAAAATTAGAAAAAGGGAAATATGGAATATGTGAAAATTGTGGGAAGAAAATTCCAAAAAACAGATTAAAAGTAATACCATATGCAAAATACTGTGTAAAATGCAAAAAAGAGATGGAAAAAAGTGAATAAAAAATCCATTATTATTTTCTTTTTGGTCTTTTTCATTTCACTCATTCTTGACCAGTTCTCAAAAACACTTGTTCTGGAAATTATTAAAGATGGAGAAGTAAAAATCACAAAATATTTTTCTCTTATTTTTGTTGGAAATAAAGGTGTTTTATTTGGATTATTCAGTAATTTGCCCATGAATATTCCAATAATTATCATTTCCTTTTTTGTTATTCTAATTTTATGTATTTATGCTATAAATTCAAGTAAAGAAAGCAAAATTCTTCATCTTTTTCTTGGATTAGTTGCAGGTGGAATTGGCGGAAATCTTCTTGATAGGATTAAATATGGGTATGTAATTGATTTCCTGGACTTTAAAATTTGGCCTGTCTTTAATTTAAGCGATGTATTTATTGTAAGTGGAACAATTTTGACAATTCTTTATTACATTAAAAGAAAAAAATGCATCCCGAATTCATAAAAATAGGGAACTTTGTAATTTATTGGTATGGGGTAATGGTCGCAATTGGTATATTTGTAAGTTGTTTTATTTTCCAAAAAATTAGTTTGAAGAATGGATATTCTGAAAATATAACTTCTAAATTATTATTATGGTTAATTTTCTGGTCAATAATAGGAGCAAGAGTACTACATATTTTAGTTCATTTTCCATATTACTACGGGCATCCACTTGACATAATAAAAATAAGAAATGGTGGACTTGCAATTGAAGGTGGAATTATAGCAGGCCTTTTGTTTATTGTTATTTTCGGTAAAATAAACCACCTGAAAACAATTGAAATTCTTGATTTAGTTGCACTTGTTGTTCCATTAGGACAGGCAATAGGAAGAATTGGTTGTTTCTTAAATGGGTGTTGTTATGGGAAAAAAACAGATTTTATTTTTGGAGTTAAATTTCCACATCTATCCTATAAAGTTCACCCAACACAACTTTATTATTCTTTCTCCTATTTCATCTTTTTCCTGTTTCTTTGGTTACTTTATAAGAAAAAAGTAAAGGATGGTATTATATTTTCTTCATATCTTCTATTCTTTTCTCTTTTAAGATATCTTATGGACTTTTTAAGAGGAGATTTAAAAGGAACATTTCTTTTTCTATATCCAACACAACTAATTGCAATTCCAATATTTTTCTTAGGTGGAATTTTATTTATGCTTTTCTTACAGAGAAAGGAGAATATGGATGGCGAAATTGGTGTTTAATTATTTATTTATGAGAAAAGAGTATGACCTTGAAAATTTTGGGAAAAATGAAATTTATATTGGAAGAATGGATAGTAATGATATTACCATACCTGACTATGTTTTATTTAAAAAATTACCATTAGAGACACAAAAATTATATATAAAGGACTTAGTAAAAATTTCAAGAATCCATTCAAAATTAATAAAAATTGGGAATAACTGGTTTATAGAAGACATCGGTACAAAAGGACTTGGAAGTAATTTTGGCACATATGTAAATGATGCCCGCCTTGAAGTTCAAAAACCATATAAATTAGAAAATAATGACAAAATAAGGTTTGGTCCTTTTATTTGTACTTTTGTAGAAGAATAAAGTAAATAGTATTTTTATTGTTATAAAATTTTAATTTTGACTTATAACTTCTTTTTCTATGCTTATGTTGTTGAATTTCTGGTTGAGAATACAGCCGGGGTCAGGTGCCAATATATCACCAAAATATGCATATGTTCTTGCTGCACAACCACCACAAACTGACTTATATTTTCCTTTACATCCATAATTTTCTGAATAACTTCTTCTCATTCTTAACTTATTTATAATTTCTGCTTTATCCCACACATCAATTAAATTATCTATTTTTATCTCACCATCTTTCTTCATATTATCCCAAATTCCGCCATAATTAGGCACTAAGTAAGTTTATTATATTATATATTCATCACAGCAACAGGGTTTTTTAACAAAGGTAGATGCTATACTTAATGCCTATATGAACATTATAAGAAGAAAATATGTCTTTATCCCCATTTGAGTTTATACATACAGTAAAAACATTTCCACTCACCTTAAATCCCTCGGGCGTAGTCCACAGGCTCGCCCGTTGGGGTATGCCCTGAGGGGATCCGTAAGCCAAAAGCGAGGACCCTACGGGCGAGCCTCTCCCCAGTGGGGAGAGAGCAGGGGTGAGGGGGTATTAATTTTTAGTATACATTTGATGTAAAAACAATATGAATATCTTAGTGTCCAAAAATATGGGGGAATTTAGGATTATACTCCTATTTTATGAAATTCTTTTTGAAGAAGTTGCAATAAATTAAAAATTGTGATACAATAAAAATATGAAAATAAATGAGTTTTATAATGGTCTTGATAAAAGGAAAAAAATAATATTGTGGATTGCTATTGCTTTTGTCTTTTTTTCAATTTTAAGGGTTTCTATATGGAAAGCAAAAAGTACCAATATTCCAACCGAAAAGAAAATTTGCAAGCAAATTTATCTTCCTGATAAAAAGAAAAAAATAGAAGGAATATATGCTATTGGTCAATTTAAAAAAGAAGAGTATTTACCAGAAGTAGAAAAAATTTTTAATAGTACAGATGATGTTGAAATTAAAAGAGTTGCTGCTTGGACAATAGGCAAAATTGATATAGATAAACTAAAAGGTTATTTGGATAGTCAAAATAAAAAAGAAGATAAAATACTGGTTATTGATACACTTTTAAAAATTGATAAAAACAATATTAATTTTCTTATCGAGAGATTTCCAAAAGAAGACAAGGAAACAAAATTATACATAATGGACATTATAGAGAAAGAGGAATATTCTGATAAACTTATGGAAATTGCAGAAAATAAAGATGAAGAAAAAGAAATAAGGATGAAGGCATTAAGTATGTTAGAAAAATTAGGAAATAATGAGCATTTTTCTAAATTATGGAATTTATACTATAATGATACTGACACTGAAATACAGATGGCATCTTATAGGACAATAAAAGAAATTGAAAAAAGAGGTACAAAATGAAAAACCAGAAAGGCGGGTTTACTTTAATTGAATTGCTTGTTGTAATTGCAATTATATCCCTGCTTGCTGGACAACTTCTTCCTTCACTATCTTCTGCAAGAGAGAAAGGAAGGCAAGCAAATTGTATAAATAACTTACATCAAATAGGACTTGCAATTGAAATGTATTATCAGGATTATAATGATTATCCAACATGGTTATCAATTCTGTATAAAAATTATTTAGGAACACCAAAAATTTTCTTATGTCTCACTGATTTATACAAAGGGGAAAAGGGCTGTGGAAATTCCCTTCACCCATCTATAAATGATATTCCTCTTTCACAAATTCCTAACTATACACCTGATGATTTTGATTCAACTGCTTATAGTTATAGGAATCCTAATATAACATTCTGTAGTTATTCATATGAATTTGCACCAACTAAAAGTGAATGGTTTATGGCAGCACATACCTCAGGGGAACAACAAGAGGCAGATATAAATAGTGATGGCGTTGTTACATGGAAAGAAGCAAGAATATGGCAATCAAATCATGGATATGGAGGGCAGGTACCAATTGTAAGATGTTACTGGCATTTTTATAATTATGGTCAAAAGGTAATAAATCTTGCTTTCCGCGATTACAATGTATATTCAAGTGGGGAGGAGTGGGAAACATCTTCTTATTAGTCCTTTTGCAAAATAATACAGGAAAAATATAAAGTGGAAAAAAAAGGTGTTGATTTTATAAGAGAGATAATTTTAAAAGATATAGAAGAAGGAAGATATAGTAAAAAAGTTCATACGCGATTTCCTCCAGAACCAAATGGATACCTTCATATAGGACATGCAAAAGCACTTCATATAAACTATACAATTGCAAAGGAATTTGGAGGAAAATTTAATTTAAGGATGGATGATACTGACCCAGAAAAAGAAACAAAAGAATATGTTGATGCAATTATAGACAATGTAAAGTACTTAGGGTATGACTGGGGAGAGAAAGTATATTATGCTTCTGATTATTTTGATAAATTCTATGAATACGCAATCCAACTAATAGAAAAAGGGAAAGCATATGTTTGTGACCTACCACCTGAAAAATTCAAAGAATATCGGGGAACTTTAACTCAACCAGGTAAAGAAAGTCCTTATAGAGATAGAACCATTGAAGAAAATAAAGTTTTATTTGAGAAAATGAGAAATGGAGAATTCCATGAAGGAAAGCGTATATTGAGAGCAAAAATTGATATGAAAAACCCAAATATACTTATGAGAGACCCTGTTATATACAGAATTAAAAAAACACCTCATTACAGGCAGGGAAATAAATGGTGTATATATCCAACATATGATTTTGCTCATTGTTTGGAGGACTCAATAGAAGGTATAACTCATTCATTATGCACAATAGAATTTGAAATTCATCGTCCCTTATATGATTGGTTTTTGGAACAACTTTCAATACATCATCCTAAACAGATTGAATTCGCCCCTTTAAATTTAACATATACTATTTTAAGTAAAAGGAAATTAACTGAACTTGTTGAAAAAAAATATGTAAATGGATGGGATGACCCAAGAATGCCAACTATTTCCGGAATGAGAAGAAGAGGATATACTCCTTTAAGTATAAAAAATTTTTGTAATGAAATAGGAATATCAAAAACAGAATCATTAGTTAATATTGAACTTCTTCATTATTTTGTGAGACAACACTTAAATAAAATATGCCCAAGGGTTATGGTTGTTTTAAATCCAATAAAAATTGTAATTACTAATTTTCCAGAAGGGAAAGTTGAATATCTTGATGCAATAAATAATCCAGAGGACGAAAATTCCGGGATAAGGAAAGTCCCTTTTACAAGAGAAATTTTCATAGAAAAAGATGATTTTATGGAAGTACCTGCACAAAAATTCTATCGTCTTTCCCCTGGTAGAGAGGTTAGATTAAGATATGCATATTTTATAAAATGTGAAAAAATTATAAAAAACGAAAGAGGGGAAATAAAGGAAATACATTGTACTTACGACCCAGATACAAAAGGGGGAAATGCTCCTGATGGAAGAAAAGTTAAAGCAACTTTACATTGGGTTTCATCTTCAATAAATACCTCTGTTGAAGTTCGCCTTTATGACCATTTATTTACAAAAGAAAATATGAATGAAATAGAAGAAGGGAAAACATTTCTTGATTATTTTAACAATAATTCATTAAAAATTTTGAGAAATTGCCCTGCTGAAATAAATTTAAAAGATGTAAAAGAAGGAGAGAAATACCAATTTGAAAGAGTTGGTTATTTTTGTGTTGACCCTGATACTGAAAAAGGTAATAATGTGTTTAATCTTACAGTAAAACTTAAAGACGAATGGGAGAAAATTAAAAAAGGGGGTAATTAATATGGAAATTAAATTTACAAAAGAACAGTATGAAAATTTAGTAAAATTAGTATATTTAGGTAATTGGATGATTAATGCAATTCGTCAGGGTTCTAACATCATTGAGAAGTTTGAGGACCTAGAGCAGTATATCT
Organism: bacterium; assembly: GCA_035370465.1. Lineage (NCBI taxonomy): Bacteria > bacterium. The sequence continues at coordinate 28,273 of DAOOVW010000004.1, forward strand.
TTTCATTTTATAATGAATTTGGCCTTGAAGGTTGTATTGAATATGATGAAGAAGATAAAAGGTTTTACCCAACAGGAAAATTTGAAATGGAATCCGAAATAGAAGAATATAGACAGGAATATGATAATGAGAATTTCTGGGATGAATTAATAAGCAGATTGGCAAGAAGAGATTTTATTAGAAAGTATGGGGAAGATGCTATAAATAAAATGACTTTAGAAGAAATAATGGAAAAAGAAAGTCATTTTATTGAAAAATATGAAGAAGAATTTGAAAAATATGGAATTGAAAGATTAGAGATAAAAAAATGAGTGAAGATATTTATAAACAGCAGGAAGAACAATTAAAGACAAAAGATATTTTTGATTCTGTTTTTAAAAATACTGATACAAAATACAGTTTACAGGAATTTTCTCAAAAAATTTTAGGTAGAATTACTACTTTTGAAAAAGAACCTGGCAGGTATTATATTCGCTGCTTAAAAAGAGATAAAGACATTTTCATTTATGATAAAAATAAAAATTTTGGCAAGCCAGAAGAAATTATTCGTCAACTCTGGTTAATAAAATTAACACAGGATTATGGATACCCATTAGATAGAATAGAAGTAGAAAAATCAGTACAATTTGGGCGGGAAGTTAAAACAAAAGCAGCAGATATTGTTATTTACAAAGAGGATAAAATTACACCATATATAATTTTTGAAATAAAAGAACCAAATGTTAAAAAGGCAGAAGAACAGTTAAAATCTTACTTAAGTGCAGAAGGGGCAGAAGCAGGAGTATGGTCTAATGGTATCCAGAAATTTATTCTTTATCGTCCCTATCCGAAGGAATACATAACAACCTTTAGAGATATACCAAATGTTAATCAAACATGGGATGACCTTTTTGAAGAAAAAAGGACTTATGAGAAATTGCAGGAAAAATTTGATTTAACATTTATAATTTCACGACTTGAAGAAATGGTTTTAGCCCAAGCAGGTGTAAATGTTTTTGAAGAAGTTTTTAAACTAATATATGCAAAACTTTATGATGAGGACCAGGCAAAGAATTTCAGGAAAGAAAAAGAAATCCATTTCAAACAATATAAAGAGCCAAAAAAAACATATGCCATAATTAATGATGAACTTTTTAAAGGAGCAATTAAAGAATGGCCCGATATTTTTAATCCAATAGAAAAAATCAATCTTACTCCTGAACAATTACAAATCTGTGTTCCGTTTTTAGAAGAAATTAAACTTTTTGGTTCAGGCAGAGAAGAATTGGAAATAATTGACCGTGCTTTTGAACACTTAATTGCTGATGTCTCCAAAGGACAAAAAGGACAATATTTTACTCCAAGAAATGTAATTAAAATGTGTGTAAAAATGCTTAATCCAAAAGAAAATGAGTATATTATTGACCCTGCCTGTGGTTCTGGTGGTTTTTTACTTCATACAATGTATTGGGTGTGGGATAACTATTTAAGAGATACATCTTTAGAAGTAAAAAGAAGATATGCCAATCGTTATTTATTTGGTATTGACTTTGATGATAATATGCGTCGTATTTCCCAGGCGTTGATGCTAATTGCGGGGGATGGGAGACATAATATTTTCAAACGAAATTCATTAGATAGTAGAGATTGGATTGGTGAACAAGCAGAAGAAGCAAGAGCAAGTTTAAAACCATTATTATCTAAACAGAATGAAGAAAATTTAAAAACATATCGTTATCTCAACTTTGATTTATTAATGACTAATCCACCTTTTGCTGGTGAGATTACTGATTCTGGATTATTACGACAATATGAATTTGCTAAAAAAAATGGGAAACTAAAACAGAAAGTAGAAAGGCATCTTCTTTTTATTGAGCGTTCTTTAGACGCTCTTCGTCCAGGTGGGAGAATGGCTATTGTATTACCTCAGGGTATCTTTAACAATACCAATATGGAATGGGTACGAGAATGGTTTTTTGAAAAAGCAAGAATTTTAGCAATAGTAGGGCTTGAAGGCAATACATTTAAACTTCCATCTCCTGCAAAAGGCACAGGCACTAAAACATCAGTATTGTTTTTGCAGAAATGGGAAAAAGAGCAAAGACCATTAGAGGATTATCATATTTTTATGGCTGTTTCTAAAAAGTCAGGAAAGGATAATTCAGGAGAATATATTTTTGTAAATGAAAAAGGACAAAGAGTATCCTCTAAAAATGGTTTTTTTAAGTCACAGGAGAATTTAAAATTGGATGATGATTTAGATGAAATTGCTGAAGAATTCATAAAATTTGCAAAAAAAGAAAAATTTGAATGGTGGATATAAAATGGCTGTCTACTCAATAATTAAAAAATCTCAACTTGAAGGAACGCATAGATTAGATGCTGAGTATTATCAACCAGAGTATTTAGAGATAAATCGAAAAATTAGCCATTTTAATAATTTCTTCTTAGGTGATCTAATCCATTCTTTTGCTTCTGGGAAAAATTTGCCTCAAGCTGATAATGGTAAAATATTTTTTTTAAGAACTCAAAATATAGGCCGAGTTTTAATTAATAAAGAAGGTATGAATTTTCTCGCTCCAAACATTGAAAAATATCCCGTTCTTAATGAAGGAGACATCTTAGCAGTGAGGGTTGGGGAGGGTGTAGGTAATACTTCAATAGTTACTCCTAAATTTGCAAAGCATAGTTATAGTGATAACGTAATTAGATTTCGCATTGAGAAATTAGATCCCTATTTCATTATAATTTTTCTTAATTCCAGAATCGGTTTTAATTATTTAGAACGAGTAAGCAAAGGTAGTGCGCGTTCCCTAATAAGCTCTGAAAACATTTATAGTATTAGAGTTCCTGACTTAGGGCAAAAAGTGTCTAATTTTTGCAAGAAAGCGATATTAGAAGGGGCGAAAGAAGTTGAACAATCCGAATCCCTTTACTTACAGGCAGAAGATTTACTTTTAGAAGAATTGGACCTAAAAAATTTTCAACCAGAAGATGATTTATCTTATATCGTCAATCTTTCTGATGTAAAAAAAGTCCATCGTGCTGATGCTGAGTATTTTCAACCAAAGTATGAAAAGTTAGTTCAGAAAATTAAAGAGAATAAAATAGAACATTTAGGTAATTTGGTAGTTATGAAAAAAGGAATTGAACCGGGAAGTAATGAATATCAAAATGAAGGCAAACTTTTCATTCGTGTAAGTAATATGTCAAAGTATGAAATTACTGATAAAGGACAAAAATATTTAAGTAATGAATTATACCAAAAACTTAAAGATAATTTTGAGCCAAAAATTGGAGAGATTTTGTTGACTAAAGATGCAACACCTGGAATAGCATATGTTATGAAAGAACCAATTGAAGGAATTATATCAAGTGGAATTTTACGACTGGAATTAAAAGAAAAAGATATTGAAGAAGAATATCTTGCATTATGTCTTAATTCTATTATTGGGCAGATGCAGGCAGAACGAGATGGAGGTGGTTCTATTATTACTCATTGGAAACCAGAGCAAATAAAAAATTTACAAATTCCGATATTACCTAAAAGCACTCAGCAAAAAATAACCGATTTAGTTAGAAAATCACACCAGGCAAGAAAACAGGCAAAACAATTATTAGAACAGGCAAAACAAAAGGTAGAAGAATTAATTGAGAATTCACAAAATTTTTGACTTATTCAGAGATTCTTGTTTTGATATAGAAAGGAAAATTGCTTTTTGAAGGAATATATTATAATATTTGCTATAAATAAAATTTGAGGTATAATTAAAAAAGTTAGGAGCAAAAAAAATGACAAAGAAAAAATATAAAGACCCTGTTTGTAGAAAATATCTTGCGAAAGAAACGAAGAATATTGTTGAGAAAGATGGAAAAGTTTATTATTTTTGTTCACCTCATTGTAAAGAAAAATTTGAAAAGGACTCTGAAAAGTACTTAAAATTGGTTGGTTAAATGGAAAAAGTAATTCCGCCTTTAATAGCACTTGATGTTGAAACAACTGGACTAAAACCAGATGAAGGTGATAGAATAGTTGAAATTGCCTTGATTAAGTTTGATGAAAAAGGTAAAATTATTGATAAATTCATTTCTCTTATAAATCCTGAAAGAGAAATACCATTAGAAGTTACAAAGTTTATCAATAGAATAGATAAAAATATGGTTGAAAAAGCACCAAAATTTAAAGAAGTTGCAAAAGAGATTAAAAATTTTATAGATGGTGGAATAGTTGTTATTCACAATGCTGATTTTGATATTTCATTTCTAAAAAAAGAATTTCAATTATGCGAAGAAGAATTACCTGAATTCGGAGTTATTGATACTCTTTATATCGCAAGAAAATATTTTAATTTTCCAAGTAATTCTCTTTCTTCACTTGCCAAAAATTTAAAAATTGAAAAAGAACCTCATAGAGCAGAAAGTGATGCAATAACTGCTTATGAAATTTTTAATCACTTTGTTAAAAAAATTGATGTTGAAATAGATGACCTTATTTGTTCTTTTGGGGAAATATAAAAATAAATTAAATTTGTCTTGACATAACTGAAAATTTATGAATAATTATAAGATAGAGGAGAAAGGATGAGGAAGTTGATTTTTGTTTTAGTATTTGTGGGAATAGTTGGGTTATTTTCTGGTTGTACTCTCAGCTTGGATTTCCATCCTGAAGGTAAAAATTCAGAAACAACAAAGTAAATTAAATAAACTTAATTATTACCCCCAAAATCCATTTCAAAGAAATTGGAATTATTGGGGAAAGAAAGGAGGGAAGTAAAGTGGCAAGAGAAAAAGGAAAAGTGAAGTGGTTCAATAATTCCAAAGGTTATGGTTTTATTGAACGAGAAAATGGCGAAGATGTTTTTGTCCATTATTCCGCCATTGAAGGAGACGGTTATCGCACTCTCAATGAAGGTGATAGTGTTGAGTTTGATATCGTCAAGACAGACAAAGGTTTTCAAGCAGCACATGTGAAAAAAGCATAAAAAAGAAAAAGATATGGTTGCCGGGTAAAACACCCGGCAACTATCTAATTCTCATAAACATTAGATGAAAGTTGCTGTGAATGAAAAAGTGGATTATTTTATTTTTGTCTGCTGGTATTTTATATGGAGAAGTTGATTATTTGAATATGGGGCTTGTTGCTCACCAAAAAGGACTTTATAATCTTTCCAATACACAACTTGAAAAATATATTCAACAAAATCCAGATGGTCAATATCTTGATTATGCATACCTTCTTTATGCAAAAAATTTAATAAACCTCGGAAAATTTGAAGAAAGCAAGGAAAAATTAACCTTTTTAATTGAAAATTTTCCCCAATCACAATATCTAAAAGATGCTTATACATACACAATTCTTGTTTGTCTTGAACTTTCTGAATTAAACACATCATTAGAATTTTATAATGTATATATTAAAAAATGGGGAGAAAATAAAGAAATTGAAAATCAAGTGTGTGGTAAACTTATACAAAGAGGAATAGATTCTTTCCAAAAAGGAAACTATAAAAAAGCCATAAAGTGTTTTAATGAAGTTCTGACAATTTCTAATGATACATCTTTTTTAGATATTGCTAACTATTATACTGCTTTAATATATTATCAGAAAAATGATTTTTCAAAAGCTAAAGAATTATTTTTGAAAATTAAAGGAGAAAATAGCAAGATATTGCCTGATGTTTATCTTAAAATTGGTGACTGTTATCTTAATTTGAAGGACTATAATGAGGCAAAAAGATATTACGAAAAAGTAGTAAGCACCTATCCTGAAACAGAAACAGCAAATTGGGCGATGTATCAAATTGCAGTAATTAAAAAGAAAGAAGGAAAATTAAATGAAGGTGAATTAATATTAAATAGAATAAAAACAAATGATAATGACTTAAAATTACAGATATTACAAACACTTTCTGAAATTTATATATTAGAAGAAAAATGGACTGATGCTGAAAAAACAATTCTTGAAATTTTTCAGCAATTCCCTTCTGAAAAAAATCCTGCCAATTATATAAAACTTGCCTTTATAAATTTCAATATGAAAAATATGGAAAATTCTATTTCATACTTCAATTCAGCACTTAATTTGAACCCTTCTGATGAATTAAAAGAAAAGATATATTTTGGACTTGGCTATACATACTATTTAAACGGAGATATAGAAAAGTCCTTTTCTTTCTGGGAAAAGATAGAAAAACAATTTCCTGAAAGTAGTTTTTTACCAGAGATATATTATATAAAAGGGAAAAAATATTTTGATATGAAAGAATTTACAAAAAGTGAAAAATATCTTAAAAATTTAGTTGAAAATTACAAAGAAAGTTCTTTTATAACTCAGGCAATTCCCCTTCTTATTCAAATATACATAGAAGAAGGGAATTATAAAAAAGCAGAAGAAATATGTCAGGAAGTTAAAAATAAAAATGAAGAGATTAACTTTCTTTATGGGAAAACTCTATATCTAACAAAAGAATACGAAAAAGCAAAGTATATATTTGAAACAACAGATATAAAAAATCCTCAATTTAAAGTTGAATCCCTGTACTATCTTGCTCAAATTTATCTTTATGAAGGGAAAGAAGAAAAAGGTAAAGAAAAATTGCTTGAAATAGTTACTTATTATCCTCAATTTAAAGAATTTTATGAAAAAGCAGAGAAACAATTAAAAAAATATGAAAAATGAAAAAATTTTTTCTATTTATATTTTTATCATCTTTTCTTTTTGCAGAAGAAATAAAATTACCAGAAGAAAAAATAGTTGGTGAAAGTAAGGAAATAATAAAAACAAAAATTTTTATCTTTTCACCACAAACCGAGGAAATAACTTTCCCAGAAATAGAAATGCCAGAAATAAAAATACCAGAAAAAGAAGTTAAAAAAGAAAAAAAAGAAGAAAAAAAAGAAGAAATAATAAATAAAAATAAAGAAAATAGTATTTTTATATCAGGTGGGAGTTTTTATACAACTGACTTTAATTTTTCTCATAAGGGAAACAACATTTCTTTTGAAATATATAACAACTATACTGAGGGATTTAGAGAAAATGATGAGGAATACTCTTCTGGAATAAACTTTTATAAAAAGGAGGAGAAATATTTAGTTGATATTAATTTGAAAGGTGGAAAGAAAGAATTAACAGGACCTTTATTTTTCCCTTTCAATATAGATAGAAACTGGTTAAATCTTCAAAGTGGTTTAACTTTCTATCCTGGTGAAAAAACATCCATATCAATTTTTCAAAATTATTATAAAATTGATGATTTAAAGACATGTTTTTCATTTTTAGAAATTAAAAATGATTTTGATTATTTTTCTTCAATTTTTTCTTTTAATAGACAGGACTTTTTTCATAATTTTTCTCAAAATTCTTTTTCAGAAGGTGTATATTCTGACATAGGAAATACAAAAATAGGAGGGAAAATAAAAGTTATTGAAAATTCAGGGGTAAGATTTGTTCCATATTTTAAATCCCCTTTAATTGGTGGTCTGAATTTTGAAATTAATGGAATATATAGAATACCAGATTTATGGGAAGATGTAATTAACCATACCTGGGCAGAGATAAAACAAGAGGAATTAGAACCAGAAGAAGGATATTGGGTTGATTTAGGTTATGAAAATGAAAACGATAGATGGCAATTAAAGACAGGTGGAAAATATACAGTTTGGAGAAATTTTTATACATGGTCTGATGTTGATAATAATTTCCTATTTCAACCTTTTCCAGAAAAGTTTAATCAATTTACTTTATATTTGAACCATTCATTTAGTTTAACAGATAATATAAAGTATTTTTTAGAATGTGAAAAAGCAATTCGTTCAAAAGATATAAATTATTTTCCAGAAAATTCAGTTAATTCAGGAGTTATTTTAACCTATTTACCATTTATTCTGAAATTATGGACTCAATACAATGGAAAAAGAGTTTCAGATGGTGAACAATTAGACAATTTTGTTGTTTTAAATTGTGATATAAAATATAAAAAAGGAAATTACCAATTTGGAGTGAAGGTTGAAAACATTACAGATAAAAAATTTTTTGATGTAAGAGGATATCCAGGTGAGAGAAGAAAAACATTATTCTATTTTGAATATTATTTTTAGGAGGAAAAATGAGTTTGTGGGAACTATTACTTAAAGGTGGAGTTATAATAATTCCGATTGTTTTTTGTGGTGTTTTAACAATAGGTATAATTATTGAGCGACTGATATCTCTTAAAAATGCAGAAATTGATAATGAAAAATTTATAAGTGAAATTGAAAACACTTTAAGAAGAAGAAAAATAAAAGAAGCAATAGACCTATGTGAAAAAAATGATAACCCAGTTCCAAGAATTATTAAAGCAGGACTTTTAAAAATTGATAGAAGTAGAGAAGAAGTTAAAGAAAGTATAGAAGATGCAGCAAATCATGAAATACCAAATCTTGAAAAATATTTAGGAATACTTGCAACAATTGCAACTGTTTCACCTCTTTTAGGACTGCTTGGGACTGTTACAGGTATGGTAAAGGCATTTATGGTAATTGAAGCAAAAGGAGGGCTTGTTCATCCAGGTGAACTTGCAGGAGGAATATGGGAAGCACTTCTTACAACAGTTGTAGGGCTTGTTGTAGCAATACCTGCATATCTTGCTTATAATTATTTTGTTTCAAGAGTGAACAATATCGTCCTTGATATGGAAAAAAGCGCAACACGCCTTATTGATATAATTTTTCTTATAAAAGAAGAAGATATTGCAAACAGGTAAAAATATAGGTAAATAATACCTCAGTGAAACCCTTTATGCATAGACACAAAGAAAACAATAAAAGCCCATCTTTTTTCTTGTAATACTAAAGAAGAAAATGATTATTTTTTGAAGGTAATATATTAAATACTTTAAATGCAACTTAAGAGAAACCCTTTATTTATGTGAATTGACGAAAATCTAACCATGCTGGTGGTGAAAATTTTTCTCGTACCATCTTTTTAAGATTCTCATCAATAGGGATATTTTCTGTTTTTGCAATACGCCTTTCGTGCATTTCAAACCATATATCAGTAAGAATTTGTTCTCCTTCCCGTATATCCGGAATTGAAGGTCTGCTTTTGAGAATTTCCTCAACTCGTTCCAAATTATTTTGTTTCAGAGCAACCTGTGCTTCTATAATTTTTATTCTTCCATAATTGCGTATCTCAGAAGATAAATTATTTATAATTTTCAGTATCCCTTCGTATTTCTCCAGTTTAATTAAAACATTACAACACTCTACAATTAAATCAACTACATCCGGTGCCATTTCAACTGCTTTTATTAACAAATCACCTGCTTCCTCAATATGGTTATTTTTTCTCGCTAATATTCCTAAATTACGATATACCAAGGCAGATGGTTCTCGTTCCAATGATTTTTCCCACGAGTTTTTTGCTTTTTCAAAATTCCCCTGGCTATAATACATAATTCCAAGATGTAACCATGACAACCAGTGGTCATTTTGGGGATGTTTAACTGCTTTTTCAAGAATATCTTGCCATTGTTTTTGAATCATCCATCCGTAAATTTTCTCTTTTGGAGAGACATAAGGGACTAAACCGCTTATCAACAATTCAAGATACATTTCCTGTTCTTTTTTCAAACTAACATCATCAAATATCAATGCTTTTGAACAAAAAGATGGTTCATTATATTTTTCTCTTCTTATTCGCTCTAAAGTACCCCAACCAGAACCTCTCTGTATAATCTCATCAGGAGTTTTGTTTGCCATTTTTGTTGTCTCTTTAAGTATTAAGTCCAATTTATTTTCTGGCATTAAACTTTTAATTTTTTTATCTACTGAATTATATGCCTCTTTCCAATTTTTGCCATGGACTACTTCTGGAGTACATTCCATAAGACCGTATGCTTCTAACCATGCCCATTCAGCACCAGCAGGCATCTGTATATATTCCGATTGAGTTTGAGTCAAACCTGCCTGAATTTCAATATAAGCTGACCCAGGAACAGATAAAAATTCCTGCCAGGACCTTCCACCTTTATGCATCCCCCATACAAAAAGTTTTCTTCCATAAAGTCTTTTAGTAGATGTTTGTATAAGTCCTTTTCCCTCTTTGTCAAGAGAAGTTATCCATGGTTGTGACTCTGGTTTGATATAGTAAAAGCTATCTGCTGAGTGGTTGAAATTAACTGGGTAAGATAAATCAATACCATCAATAGCCCCATCAGGAGACATAGAAACAATACTTTTATTTCCTTTATAATCCCTTTTAAGAATTGACTCAGCAGGAACAATTACGCGTGTATCAGGGGTTTCAGGAACTGCTATATTAGACCACCAATACATAGGAACTTCATTTTCATTTGGATTAACTATTTTCACCCGCACAAATAGGAAATCCGAACCATCTGGTAGAAAAGCATCTATTTGAAAAGGAACCATTCTTACTCGTTCCCATTCATACATCCTTAAAACAGGAGTTCCATCATCCATTTTTAATTTACTTACATAAAGAGGTGAACAGGTAAAAACAGAATGTCCATGGAGACCTATGTTCCACTCCACACCACCACTGAACCACGCATTTCTTATGGCTAAATTACATGGCTGAAAAACAGGATTTGTATAAAGTAGTTCTCTCTTTGCTTTTTTATGAAATAGAGACCAGAGTCTACCACCAAACTCTATTAAAAAGGTCGCTTTAAGTATATCGTTTTCAAGAACTACTGTTTTAAACTCAGTTATTTTCTTTTCTCTATTATAATTGTTTTGAAGAGTATAGGGTAGACATATATCTAATGGCGGTAATGGACTATCTGGACCAAGTTTTGCAGCAGGCATAATGTAATTTTCTAATCTTAACTCACTCATTTTTTAACTCCATAATAGATTTTTAAATTGAAAAAGAAAAATCTAAACATTCTTTCAGCCATTTTACACCTATCAAATTCATATTTTTTATTTCTTTTACTTCTTTAATGTTGCTTTCAGGAATAATTGCCCTTTCAAATCTAAGACGGGAGCATTCTTTTATTCTTGATATTATCTGCCCAACAGGTCTTATTTCACCAGTCAAAGCAATTTCACCTATAAAAATAGTATTTTCAGCAGGAGATACATCTTTGAAAGAAGAAATAGCCGAAATTGCAACTGCAAGGTCTGAACCTGTTTCTGTAATTTTGAAACCACCACCTACATTCATAAAAACATCATAAGTTGAAAAATTAAAGTTAAGTTTTTTTTCAAGAACTGCAAGAACAAGAGAAATTCTATTATAATCAAGTCCTGTTACTGCTCTTTTGGGAATTCCATAATAAGTTGGAGTGATAAGTGATTGAATCTCTACAATAATTGTTCTTTTCCCTTCCTGAGATGGGAAAAAAACAGCACCTGGAAGTGTTTTTCTGTCCTGGGATAAAAAAATTGTTGATGCATCAGGTATTTCCTCCAATCCATCTTCTTCCATTGAAAATACACCAATTTCATCAGTTGGACCAAATCTATTTTTTATTGCTCTTAAAATTCTTAAATTTGTTTTTGTCTCGCCCTCAAAATACAAAACAGTATCAACCATATGTTCAAGTAATTTTGGTCCTGCAATTATCCCTTCTTTTGTAATATGTCCTATTATAAATGTTGATATATTTTTTCTTTTTGTGTAATTGAAAAGAAAATTTGCATTTTCTTTAACCTGAGTTACAGAACCAGGAGTTGTTGGAATATCAGGGTTGTAAAGTGTCTGAATAGAATCAATTACTAAAAAATCTGGTTTCATTTTTTCAAGAGCATTTTTAACAGAATTTATATCATTTGAAGAAAGAATATATAAATTGTCAAAATTTATTTTTATTCTCTCACATCTTAATTTTATTTGATTTTCTGATTCTTCTCCACTTACATAAAGAACCTTCATATTTGAATTTGAGATTATTCCTGAAATTGTAAGAAGTAAAGTTGATTTTCCAACTCCTGGATTACCTGCAATTAAAATAAAACTTCCTGGAACAACACCTCCGCCTAATACCCTATCAAATTCCTCTATTTTTGTTTTTATTCTTGGTTGTTGCTCAATTTTAATTTCTGTTATCTTTTTTGGTTGTATTATTCCTTCCTGTTGTATTTTTGTTTTTATATTGACTTCCTGAATAAAAGTATTCCAATTGCCACAGTCAGGACATCTTCCAAGCCATCTAATTGATTGGTACCCACATTCAGAACAAACATACATTGTCTTTTCTTTCATTTATCACCTATTAGTATTTAAGACACAAAGAGTATATTGCTGTGTCCACTAAACTTTTTGGTGGATATAAAATAAAATTCCCCATACCTCGTTGTGCTATCTGGGAGACGATGACGTACCAATTCTAAGGCACAAGGTAAGCAACTTTAGTCGGTTTTACAAAGAAGCATAGGGGAATGTATTTGGAACTTAATACTTTTAGTTCCTTTGGAACTGAGTATTTGTATTGCTTCTATGTAAAATTATCTACCCCTAAAGAATAATTTCCAGGGATGTGCTTTTATATCTTTAATTAAACCAAGAACTTCATTATATAACTCATCACTTTTAACAAATTTTCCGATACTTCCCTGTCCTTCATTCACATAGTTAAAGAGAGAATTTATGTTTTCTGTAATATCTGTAAAACTTTCTGCCGATTCTTTCAGTTTTAGAGTCGTATCCTGTAAATATTCCATTTCTACTTTTATCTGATTTAATAGGTTCTCTTCGTTCATAATTTGAGCAATAAGTCCTTTATTTTGTAAATTTTCAAAAAATGTATTTATTTCATCTGCTGTACTTCCTATTTTGACAACTGTTTCTTCTATATCCTGAGATGTTTTTGCAAATTTTCTTATTTCTTTGCTTGTTTTTTCAATTTCATCTTTACTTGTAAGAATAAGAAAATTCGTATTATTAATTAGTTCTTCTATTTTTGGAGAATTTTTTGTTATAATATCCCTTATTTCTAAGTTTGTTTTATCCACTGATGTGGAAAGGTCATCAACTTTGCTTAAAACTGAATTCATTTGTTTAACCGCTAAAGAGGTATCACCTATTATTTCTTTAACATTTTTTTGAATTTCTATATCAGATGTTAACTTTCTTAAATCAACTAAAACATTATTTAAATTCAAAATTATATCCTGCCCAATTGTTGCAAATTGCTCTAATGATATAGGATTTACTCCTTCAATAATTTCTCCAGCAGCTAAATATTGTTGTTCTGACGAAGGGATAATTTCAACATACTTTTCTCCTATTATTCCTAATGTTCTGATTGTTATAACACTTCCTTTCCCCACTTTTACATTTCTCCTTAATGTTAAAGTAACCAAAACTTTTGGTCTTTCCTTTGCAAGAATTTGAATATTTTTAACTTCTCCAACCATTACTCCACTTAATCTAACAGGAGAACTAATATCAAGTCCACCAATATAGTCAAACATAACTCCAATTTCATAAGTTCTCCATTGTCCTTTTTTTGTTTGACTGAAAATAAATATAAAAATTAACAAAATTGTAATTATCGCAAACAACCCAACTTTAAATTCAAGTGATAGGTTTCTTTTATTCATTTTTACCCTCCATTTCAACAAAACTTCTAATTAACGGGTGATTACTTTTTTCTCTAAGAAAATCAAAAGTTCCAATTTCAACAATTTTCCCATTTTCAACAAGTCCAATTCTATCAGATATTTCTCTTGCTAATTTAATATCATGTGTAACTATTACATCAGTAGTATTGAATTTTAAATGAATTTTTTTCATAAGAGAAGTTATATTTGAACTTGTTATTGGGTCAAGTCCTGTTGTTGGTTCATCATAAAATAAAATTTCTGGTCTTGAAATTAATGCTCTTGCAATTGAGACCCTTTTTTTCATTCCTCCTGAAAGTTGTTCAGGCATAAGGTCCTCAACTCCTTCAAGTCCAACATTTTCAAGAACTTCAATAGCCATTTTTTTAATTTCCTCTTTGCTTTTATCTGTATGGTAAAGGTAATAAAAACCAACATTTTCCCATGTAGTAAGAGAATCAAAAAGTGCTGAATTTTGAAAAACCATACCAATTCTACTTCTTATTTCTCTTATTTTTTCTTCTGGCAAATTTAAAATGTTCTGCCCATTAATAAAAATTTCCCCTTCCACCGGTTCTATAAGTCCAATTATTGTTTTTATAAGTACTGTTTTCCCACATCCAGAACTTCCAACAAGAACAATTGATTCTCCCTTTTCAACAGAAAGGTTTAACATATCAAGAACAACTTTCGCTTCAAATACAACTTTTAAGTTCACTACTTTTATTATTTCCATTAGACAAAATAGAAGATGCCCGTTAAAATTAAATTAGTAAGAATTATTAGGAAAAACGATTTTACAACTGCAGATGTTGAAGCATCTCCAACTCCTTCTGCTCCTCCTTTTGCTTTAAGTCCTTCATAAGAAGAAACATTTATTACAACAATTGCAAATACAATAACTTTTATAAAACCAACAAGAAAATCCTTATATGAAATAAACCTGAAACTTTGATAAAGAAATTGTCCTGATGGAATTTTTATAAGAAAAACGCCAATTAAAAATGCCCCACCAATTGCAAGAAAAAAACTTATTACAAAAAGTGCAGGAAGAGAAAAAATCCCTGCTATAACTCTTGGACTTATTAAATAGGAAACAGGGTCAATAGCAAGAACTTTTAATGCATCTATTTGTTCTGTTATTTTCATAACCCCTATTTCAGCAGCAATTGAAGCACCTACTCTCCCAGCAAGAGTGAGAGCAACTAATACAGGTCCCAATTCTCTTGCCATTGATAACCCTACAAGTGCCCCTGAATACGTTTCTGCCCCAAATGCTTTTAATGTATGCCCAATTTCCATAACAAGAATCATTCCTGTAAATATAGCAATAACACCTACAAGTGGTAATGAATTAATACCAATTTCCTCAATATGTTTTAATATATTTTCTCTTTTTCTCTCTGTAAATGCCTTTTTAAGTGAATTCCCTATAAGAAGGATAAGAGAACCAAAATAATAAACAGGAGCAACAATTTTTTTACCAAAATTTTCTATAAAATTTTTCATTTATTCTCTTTTGGTATAATTTTCAAATCTTGTGTATTCTTTTATGAAAGTAAGGTTGACAGTTTCGGTAGGTCCATTTCTCTGTTTTGCTATGATAAGGTCAACAATTCCAGGTTTTTCAGAGTCCTCTTTTTTATAATAATCATCTCTGTAAAGTAATAAAACAACATCAGCATCCTGTTCTATTGAGCCACTTTCTCTCAGGTCTGAAAGATGTGGTTTTTTATCTTCTCTTTGTTCTGTTGCCCTGCTTAATTGAGAAATAGCAATAACAGGTATATTTAATTCTCTTGCAAGTGATTTTAAAGATGCAGAAATTTCAGTAATTTCCTGCTGTCTGTTTTCTGTTCTTCTTACCCCTTTCATAAGTTGAAGATAGTCAATAATAATAAGTTGTATATTTTCTTTTGCTTTTAATCTTCTGGCTCTTGCTCTTAACTCAAAAACATTTAGAGAAGGAGCATCATCAATAAAAATTGGTGCTTTTTCAAGTCGCCCTGCTGAAAGAAGTAATTTTGTAATTTCTTTGTCAGAGAGAATTCCATCTCTTAATTTTTTATAATCAATCCTTGCTTCACAGCATAACATTCTCCCAACAAGTTGTTCTTTGCTCATTTCAAGAGAGAAAAATAAAATAGGAAAATTATCACCACTTGCAGCAAGATTTAGTGCTATATTTGTTGCAAGGGCTGTTTTTCCCATTGATGGTCTTGAAGCAATTATAATAAGTTCTGATGGATGTAGTCCACCTATATACTTATCTAAATCAAAATATCCAGTTGAAATACCTGTAACAAAACCCTTTTTATTCTGGATATTTTCAATAATATCAAGGTTTTCTTTTATAAGGTCTTTTAAAGGATATGCATATCTATCAATTTTATTTTGGCTGATTTCAAAAATAAGGGATTCTGCTTTATCTAATAACCTTTCAACATCCTCTACTCCATTTGATGCTTCTGTTATAATCTGAGTAGCATTTGAAATTAAACTTCTTAATATATATTGGTCTTTTACTATTTTGATATATTCTTCTATATGAGCAGAAGTAGGAACAAATTCTGCAATTTCTGTAATATATTCAACTCCTCCAATTTCATCTAAGGTTCCATCCTGTTTTAATTGATTTGTAAGAGTAATAATGTCACACTTCTCATTTCTCTCATAGAGTTTAATTATAGAAGAAAAAATTTGTTGATGAGATGAACTATAAAAAAAATCCTTTTTTAATGTCTCAAAAACCCTTATTCTTGCTTCTTCATCAATAAGCATACAACCTAAAAGTGCTTTTTCTGCATCAATATTTTGTGGAGGGATTTTTTCAATATTTAAATCTTTTTTTTTAGCACTCATATTAACCTCTCACTATCCAGACCTTAATTTCTCCTTCAACTTCATCTCCTAATTTCACAGGGATTTTATATCTTCCTAACTTTTTTATTGGTTCATCAAGAACTATCTGGTGTTTATCTATATCAATTTTAACTTGATTTTTTAATTCTTCTGAAATAATTTCAGAAGTAATTGCTCCAAAAAGTTTATCATCCTGTCCTGCTTTTGCTGTTATTGTTAAAGAAACATTACTTAACGCCTTTTTTGTATCAAGAGCCATCTTTTTTCTATTTTCTTTTTTTCTATTTTCTATTATTTCTTTTTCTTTAATCATTTTTATATTTTGGTCTGTTGCAGGAATAGCATATCCAGAAGGAATTAGAAAATTCCTTGCATATCCATCCTTTACATTTTTTATTTCTCTTGTCCTTCCTTTACCTGATAATTCTTTTATAAAAATTACTTTCATTTTTCATCCTTTTAAATTTTTACATATGGCAAAAGTCCAATAAATCTTGCCCTTTTTATCGCTTTTGTTAACATCCTTTGATGTTTTGCACATGTCCCTGTTAATTTTGATGATAAAATTTTCCCTCTTCCACTTATAAATCTTCTGAGTTTCCCTATATCCTTATAATCAATTTCTTTTACTTTTCCTTTACAAAATGCACATTGTCTATTCCTGGTTTTTACCATTTATTTCATCCTCCTTTTCTTCAATAATATCTACATTTGGTTTTTCAAGAAATTGAAAATTCTCAACAACTACTTCAAGAACTGACCTTTTTTCACTATCATTATTTTCCCATGTTCTATAATTTAACCTGCCTTCTGCAAAAATTAAATTTCCCTTTTTTAAAAATTCAGCAGCAACTTCTGCTCTTTTACCCCATACAACTAAATTCACATAACATGTTTCTTCTTTCTTTTCTCCTGTTTTTGCAGAATATTCTCTATTAACAGCAAGTCTACAAGTTGTTACTGCCTGTCCAGAAGAAGTGTATCTCAATTCAGGGTCTCTTGTAAGGCGTCCTATTAAAAATACTTTGTTAAGATTGGGATTCGGCATTTATAATTTCCTCATGTGGTAATATTTTCCTTCTTATAAGTAAATATCTTAAAATATTTTCTCTTAATTTTAGACTATCAATTGTCTCTTTTATTGTTCCAGGGGCAGTAAAATAAAAAACAAAATAAATACCTTCAGTTCTTTTTTTAATTGGATATGCAAGTATTTTTCTTCCTAAATTTTCTTTTTTGAAAATCTTTGCTCCTCCATTTACAAGTACTTTTTCAATATATTCAATTTCTTTTTCAACTTCATCATCTGGCAAATCACTTCTTAAAACAAAACATACCTCATATTTCCCTTCCATTTTCTCTCCTTTTATTATATTTTTATATATTATAAATTATTATGCCTAAAAGTCAACAGGAAAAAAATTAAATTTATTTCAAAACTAACTTTTTTACCATTACATTAAAAAAACATTTGCAAACTTATCTTATTTCATAATTTTATATCTACAGAAATTCTTTTTGAAATATAGTAAGGAGTAATAGATATTTCCCCTAATTTTGCTTCTTTCTCCCTTCCATCAACCATAACAGAAATTACATTTTCCTCTTTTATCAGGTCCTCATAAATATAGAAATCTTCCTGCCCTCCTTTTTCTGAATATCTCCCAATAAGAACACCGTTAAAGTAAATCAATGCTTTTTCACTTGTGTTTTTCAATGTTATCCTTAATGGTGAAATATAGTCAGGAATATTTTCTATTTTTACTTTTTTACGGAACCATATAAGAGAACCAGAAGCCCATTTTTCCTTATTTATTTCCACATCATCCCAATCTGAATCATCAAACTCTGGGCTAAAATAACCTCTTGTCTGTCCTTCAATACCCTCCCTTACCTGCCAGTTTTTATTTAAACAAACATCATAAGAAGTTATTTTTACTGTCCCATTAAGTCCATAATGAGTTCCCCATCGGTCTACTTTTATTCCAATAGTTATATAGTTTTTCCCTTTTTTAACTTTATTTGTCAGGTCAAAACTAAAAGGGAGAGAAAGAAAAGCATTTTCTTTAATACCGGAAAATTTACCATTAACAAATAAATAAATTTTTGCATTCATCCCACTTTCAAAATCAATAGAAATTCCTCTTTTTTCAAAGTCATCTGGTATTTCTACTTCTGTTCTGTACCAGGCAAAGCACTCTTCATAAGAATTTTTAAATAGACGGCTATCAAATTTTTTATCTACCCTTACTTTTTCCCAGGAACTATCATCAAATTCATCATTTATTTCTTCCATTTCTTCTCTTATAATTGCCCTTTCTGGATATGTATCTGGAATAAATTTCCTTCTCCACCACTTTAATTCTATACTTTTTTCTTCTGAAGAGAGATAAACAGGAGAATGAATTCCATTAAATGATTTTTCTCCAGAACAAACATGTCCTTCTGATTCAACAAGAACAATTAAAGAATTGTCTCCTTTTGATAGGTAAGATGATACTTCACATCTTAAATTATCTCTTCCGCTATTTACATACTTCCCATTTATATAAATACTTGCCTCATCTTGAAAACCAGTTAAAGTCAAATATAGGGGTTTTTTGACTTTTGATAAATTAAAATTACTTTTATAAATACTATACCCATTTTTCAAAAAACCATAATTTTCCAAGCATTCCAATGGTCTCCACTTCAACCATTTATCACTATTATTTTCTATATTTTCTTCCTTAACTTTCCATTTTCCAGAAAGTTCATAATGAATTTCTGGAAATTTATCTTCTGGAAGATTAATTTCAGTAATATTATTTTCTTCATAATAACTATACTCTATATTTTCATTATCAAGTTTAACTTCTAATGGTTTGAAAGGAATTTTCATCCAGTTTTTACCTTCTTTTACCTGAAAAACAAGATGAATATTATTTTCTCTTTCTTTTTCCTCTTCTAAAAAATAGATATTAGAAAAAATTGGATATTTTTTATTCTTATAGTTAAAAAACCATGTTTTTGAAGATATCTCTTTATCAATAATAATCAATTTAATGTCTCTTTCAACTACTATAAATTGGGGATTATTTTTATGAGTATAATTAACATTTTTAATATTTTCCCCTATTTTTAGAGATATTTCTCCGTCAATACCATCTTCTCTATAAAGAATAAGAATTTTTTCTTTACCATTATCTATGAAATAGAAAATTTCAGAAGTTGTATAAAGAAGAGTTAAATCATCAGAAAGTTTCAAATTCACAGGAATAATTGTTGCACTATAACCAGGTAGTTGATATTTATTTTTTGCTGGGAAAATGATATTTTTACCTGTCTCTGGGTCTTTAAAATTTATCTTGAATTCTTTATTCTTTCCATAGGTATTGGATAAAAACATAAAAACACTTTTATTGTTTTTACGCATAAAAATTTCTACTCCTTTTTCATTTACTGAACATTCTCCTTCTACTGGAATGGTTTCCAACAATGCCTCTTGAAAACACTCTAAGAAACCACCTATTCTTCTAACTATATAATATCGTTTATCAAGTTCTCCCCACTCTCTAATTGGCGCTTCATAATCATAACTTGTAGATATATCCCTTCCTGTCCAATATCCAATATTTGTTCCACCATGAAACATATATCTATTAAACCCTGATATACCAGCAGCAATCAGACATTTTAAATATACTTCATCTAATTCTGGTGGTTTATATCCATCAGAAAATGGCATCTGTCCATAAAATCTGCTATAAAAATGTGTTCCTACTTCTATTCCTAATGGCGGTTTGTCTGGTTGAGTTTTAAGTAAATTTCTAATTTTATTCATTACTTCAGAAATTACCCAGGAAAAATGATATGGGTCAGGTCCTTCAATTATATCCGTTCCTCTTATCCAGAAATTTTCATTTGTACAAATAGGAATATTTATTCCATCTTTTTCTACTATCTCTTTTAACTTTCTATGATAAGGAATATCTCCTACTTCAAATTCATTTTCTATTTGATAAAGAAATATCTTTCCTCCATTAGTAATTAGATGTGGTTTTATTATTTTATTCACTGTATTTAGATATTTTTTACAATATCCAATGTAATTTTGCTCTAATGACCTTAATTCACAATCTTTTGGAATGAGATAATTAGGCAACCCTCCAAAATCCCATTCTGAACAAATATATGGACCGGGACGGACAAAAATATAAAGCCCCACTTCTTCTGCTAAGGATAACCATCTATTAATGTCTCTATCTTTCTCAAATGAAAATTCTCCTTCTTTTCCCTCATGCCAGTTCCATGCAATATAAGTTCCTATAGTATTTAAAAAAGCCCTTTTACATTTCAAAAGTCGGTCTTTCCATTGACTTTCTGGAATTCTAAAATAATGTATCTCCCCACTATTTATAAAAACTCGTTTCCCATTAAATATAAAACTTTTTCCATCATAACTTATATTTTCATTTTTCATTTTTTCTCCAAAAGTTTTTTATAATTGTTTTTAAAAATAAAAAATTTTTACTTTATATTTATAACATCTTATTTAGGAAAAGAAATTTGTAAATATTTACTCAAGTCCGTTTATATTCTTAGGCACAAAGGCAAAGAGTAATCAGGAACTGGTCTTGCAATCAAATAGTTCCACAGGTTCGCCCGTTGGGTCCTCGCTTTTTGCTATGGATCTTGCGGACCAGATCATGTCCTGATATGAAAATCACCCCCCTCATCTATCTTCTCCCCTCCGCCACATTCGCCTATCATTGCGAATCCGACGAGCTTTTTGGCGGACCGCACGGCGGACAAAGACTGGGGAGAAGAACTTTTTCCTCTTATTACCCTCTACCTCCGCCACAATACTCGGCAGACAGGCACAGGGGAGAGGCTCGCCGTAGGGCTACGCCCGAGGAGCTGGAGTGAGGGGGCTTTTGTGCTTTTAAATTAATGTGGTTGAGTAAGTATTTACAGAAATTTATTCATCAAAAATGTATTTCAACAATATCTTTGTCTTCCAATATATAATCTCTTCCAATAACTATTGGAGTTTCTGTTTTTCCTCTCCACAGACGGGCATATTTGAAACTTTTAACCATGTCTTTATGTATTATTTCTGCAAGGTGTATAAGTTGACTTCCTTTTTTAATTGTATATGGATTTTCAATATCAGGTGATTTACCAGGTATTTTTGTATAAACCCTTATAATTTCTAAATGATTAAACATAATTTCAGGTAATTTTTCTATATTTATCTTTTCTTTTGCTGATATTTCAAAAAAATAAGGAATTTTATCTTTATATAATTCAACAAAAACATCCTTTATTTCTTTATGAGAAGAAACATCAATTTTGTTGCCAACCCATAAAATTTTATAAAAAAACTGGAATTCCCCCTCTTTTTTTACTTTGAATTTTTCTAAAACACCAATTGCATCTTCAATTTCTTCTATTAAATCATCAGATGAAAGGTCAAATAGAAAAAGTATTAAATTTGATTTTCTTATAAAATCCCCTACCCAATTATCGGTAAAATCCAAAGAAAGAGAAGGGAGTTCTATCATCTGTATTTTTATATCCTGATATTGAAGCATTCCAGGAATAGGGACAGTTGTTGTGAAAGGATAATCTGCTATTTCTGGTTTTGCCTTTGTAAGGGTTGTTAAAAGAGTTGATTTTCCTGAATTTGTAGGACCACATATTACTACCTGAGCATCCCCTTCTTTTGGTATTTGAGGAACTATTGATTTTTTAGCAGTTGATGGGCTTTTTTCCATCATCTTTTTATATTTTGAGATTTTACTTTTGATAAGTGCTTGAAGTTTTTCAGATGATTTATGTTTTGGCATTATAGATAGCATTTCTTCAAGAACTGCAATTTTTTCTTCTGGAGTTTTAACTTCTTTTAATTCCTTTTCTTTTTCGTGATATTGGGGTGGTAGATTAACGACCATTTTTATTTTTCAGAAACAATATTTCTTATGATAGGTAATAATTTTGATATATTATATGGTTTTGTTACATAAAAATCAGCACCAATTTCATACCCTGTTATTCTATCTGTATTTTCTGACTTTGCAGTTATCATTATAACAGGAACTTTTCTACTTAAAGGTCCTGATTTAATCTTTTTTAATACATCCCATCCATCAATTCCAGGTAATACCACATCAAGTAAAACAACATCTGGTTTAACTTTTTTGAATAAAGTTAACCCTTCTTCACCTGTTTGTGCTCCATAGGAAACATAACCAGAGTTTTTTAATGCTTGAAGTAATACCTGCCTTTCAACGGAATCATCTTCAATAACAAGGACTTTTTTTATTTCTCCCATAGTAAAATAATAACACAATTAGAAAAATTTTTAAATACCTCAAATTGAGACATAATAAATCTACACGAAAGGGTATGTTAGACAAGACAAAAAAATCTACTTGAAAAATAGGATTTAAATAGCATCTCCGGATAAAATAGAAAGAAAACGGAGGTGCAAATGAAAAAGGAATTAGAAATGGGGATAAGGAAGAAAATAAGCAAAAAAATAGCAGAGAGGTATCAGAGAGGGCAGAAGAAAGAAAAAGGGAAGATATTAGATGAATTTGTAAGTTTAATGGGATATAACAGGAATTATGCGAGTTGGTTATTGAGGAATATAGGTAGGAAGGTGGTAATAAAAGGGAAAAGAGGTAGAGTAATTTTAATAGGAGAACAACAGAAGATAAAAAGGGAAGGCAGAAAGAAAGTATATGGGAAAGAAGTGGAAAAAGCATTAAAAGAAGTATGGTACATATTAGATTGTCCATGTGGCAGGAGGTTAGGAGATTATATAGGAGAGATAGTACCGATATTAGAGGAGAAAGGAGAGATAAAGATAACAGAGGAAGTAAGGGATAAACTTTTAAAAATAAGTGGAAGAACAATAGATAGGTTATTAAAAGAGGAGAAGAAGAAATGGGAGATAAGGGGAAAGAAGAGGACAAAGCCAGGTAGTTTATTAAAGAGTCAAATACCGATAAGGACATTTGCGGAATGGGATGAAAAAGTACCTGGTTTTATAGAGATAGATTTAGTGAGTCATGATGGAGGGAAAGAAGAAGGGATAGTTGTCAAGTCAAGTTCGCCATTTAACAATTTCTGATATCTAATAAATCCTTATTACGACTTATTTCCTCCGATTTTTTTGATGTTATTGTAGCGAACAAAAAAATTTATAGAAGAAAGAAAACAAAGAGAAGAAAAAATATCTTCAATTGAGAG
>DAOOVW010000005.1 GCA_035370465.1 bacterium
AGAATTTCTTATTCTGAATATAATAAAGCAAAAAAGGAAATTTTACAAAGATTATTTCAAATAAAATAAATAAGGAACGGGTCAAAAGTATTTATTTTGTTAGAGGTTTGGTTAATAATAGTATTTTGTTTAGAGAAAAGAAGAAGATAGGAATAAAAATAGAAACATTTGGTGATGAAGCATTATTTACTATTGAACCAATTTCAAAAGATGTAAAAATTGATGAAATAATTAAAAAATATAAACTCATTACTTATAAAGAATACATAAAAAGGGCAACAGAAGTTCAAGATGATGCAAGAACTAAATAGTGTTTTTATAAATGTTTTCTACAAGTTCCATTGTTTTAACTGCATCATAAAAGTTTGTTTCTGGTAATTTCTTTTTCTCAATACATTCAATAAAGTGTTTGTTTTCATCTAAAAAACCAGCAATTTCAAATAATTCTTTTCCTCCTGTAAACTCTTTTGCATCTATACTCTCTCCTTCTTCTTTTCCATCAGAATAAATCATTGCTTGATTTTCAGGGTCAACAAATACAACAATCCCTTTACCATGTATTTCTAAAGAAAAAACCCTTTTTCCACTCGTCCAGTTTGCAGATAAAATCCCTATTGCTCCTGAAGAAAATTCAATTAAAGAACAAAAAATGTTATTATAATCAGCAAATAGCCCTTTAACAATACTTTTAACTTTTTTTACATCTCCTCCAATATACCTTAAAAGGTCAACTGAGTGAATAACATCGCAGGTCAAAATATCAATTGCCCCATTGTAATAAGGTGGTTGGCCCAAATAATTTTTAAAAAAATTTGCCTGTGTTAATATAACTTCCCCTTTTTCTTCTATTCTTTTTTTCCCTTCTACTATTAAAGGGGCAAATCTCCTTTGAAAACCGACCATTGTCAAAACACCCTTTTTTTCTGCCAATTTTGCCATTTGTTTTGTCTGTTCAAGTGTTATTCCAGGTGGTTTTTCTATAAAAACATTAAGGCATTTGTTTAAACAATGAATAACGATATCAAAAAGATGGTGTGGTGGCATTATTATATAGATAGCATCAGGACTTTTTTCTTCAAGCATTTTTTTATAGTCAGTATAAACATTTGAAATTTTATATTTTTCTGATGTTTTTCTTAATCGTTCTTCATTCAAATCACATATACCTATAATTTCAGCATTTTCAATTTTTGAAAGTGAAGGATAATGAACTAAATTTGCCATTCCTCCTGCTCCAATAATACATACTTTCACCATTTTTTTGACCTTTCAATAATTTTTTTTATTTTTTCAACTGTTTCTTCAATATCTTTGTTTATTACTCTATAATTATAATACTTCATCAATATTTTCCTTTCATATTTTGCTAATTTTATTCTTTTCTTTATTTCCTCTTCACTCAGGTCACCTCTTTTTCTCAATCTTTCTTCCTGTTCTTTTATAGAAGGAGGTAAGATACCAATTAAAATTGCATCTGGAAATATCTTTTTAATATTCATTCCACCTTGAGTATCAATCACAAGTAAGACATTTTCATCTTTTTTTAATTTTTCTATTACTTCTTTTTTGGGTGTACCGTAGAAATTTCCATAAACATTTGCATATTCAAGAAATTCATCTTTTTCAATCATTTTTTTAAACTTTTCTATAGGCACAAAATTATAATCAATTCCATCCTTCTCACCAATTCTTGGTTTTCTTGTAGTATAAGTTATAACAGTTTTAAGATATGGTAATAATTTAACTAATTGCTTTTGAATAGTGGTTTTCCCAGTTCCAGAAGGAGCAGAAATAACAAAAATTTTGCCGCCCATTTATGGAGTAAATTTTCCTTTTGTTTCTAACTCTTGTATTGCTCTTTCAGCAATACTTTTGAATCCAGTATTTAATAACTTTTCCCATTGCTTCATAGCAAGGTCAATTTGCCCATTTTTCTCATATGCATGTGCTAAAACATCATCAACATAATCAGGATGAGGAAATTTTATTGCTTTTTCTAAATACCTGACAGCATTTTTGTAATCCTTGCCTTTGTGATAATATGTCCATCCAAGTTCAAAATAAAGGTCATATTTTTCAGGATTATAGGCAACCCCTTTTTTTAAAAATTCAATTCCCTGATTGTACCAATAAAGCATCTCATCAACTATACCTATAAATTCTTTTAAGGCATCAATAAAAAATTTATTTTCCTCATTTACCTTATAATTATCCAAAAAGTACTGGTAATTACCCAACTCTGTAAGCAATTTCGTTATTCTATCTTCCTCCATCCCTTCTTTTAATCCCAAATTCTCAATCAAAAAATTTAATTTCTCCCCTATTTTAATTATGTTATGTAAGTCCTTTTTATCTTTTTCAGGTAAATTTTTAACTTTTTCTTTATACTCTTCTATCAAGTTTTCTTTATTAATTTTAACCTGGGCAAAAATATTGTAAGACATATGCCAACCACCAACAGACCAAACAGTAACATATTGGGGTTGTAACCATGCAATTGATTCTAAAAGAGGTAGCATTTTATAGTGCTGTCCTTCGTGCCAATAATTTTCTATATTTAACCATAATAGGTCTGCTGCCAATCCCTTAAAACCAGAAAGAACTAAACTGCCTGCTACCTGTCCTGGCATAAGTAATAGTCCACTTTCAAGATTTTCTAATTTTTTATTATAATCAATACTCACCTGCAAAAATCCTAATGGAATGTATAATAAAATTGCAGTAAAAAGAAAAACCCAGTTTTTACTATTAATTTTGTTTTTTCTCATACTTCCCTCTTCTGGAAGAAATAAAGACCAATAAGTATAACAATGAATGTATATAAAATCCCATAAGTTAATGTCTTTAAAACATAACTCCATGAAACAGGAACTCCAAGTACAACTTTATCTCTTATCGCAAAGTTTTCATAATTTGGAACAATTGTATAAAGCATCTGACCTAAACCTTTTAATATAACACTTTCTGTTCTATCAACAAGTTGTCTTCCATAAGAAGTTAAATGACCAATTATATAAAGGAAAAAGGAAAAAATAATGTTAAAAGCATCTGATGCAAAAGTAGCAACACTTAAAGTTATCGTACTTATTAAAACAAGTTCAAAATATATTAAAAGAAGTGTTTTAAATGTTTCAACATCTGGTGGGCTTTTTTTGAAAACAAGAAGCCCTATAAAAAACAAACTGATAAGAATAAAATTAACTAAAATTATCAAACACATACCTAAAAATTTTCCAATGAATAAATTTCTTCTTGTAACTGGTTTTGTTAGAAGTGTATAAATTGTCCTTTTCTCTATTTCCCCTGATAAAGCACCCAAAGCACCAAATATTGCAATTAAAGCACCAAAAAATTCTATTGTAGAAAAACTCACATCTTTAATCATTTTAAGTTCTTCTTCTGCTGTGAGAAAAGAAAAGAATTTTGAAGTGCCTATTACAATCAAAGCAAAAACAACAAGTATATACAATGTTTTTTTTCTTAATGATTCTTTAAATGTATTAACTGCAATAACCCATACTTTTCTCATCCCTCACTCCTTTTTATAATTACTATCAAATTCTTCTATTGTTTTAACAAAAAGTTCCTCAAGGTTGTTTGCATTATATTGAGAAATCAATCCTTCAAGAGTACCTGTTGTAAGAAGATAACCTCTATGAAAAATACCTATTCTACTACAAACTCTTTCAACTTCTGAAAGAAAATGGCTTGAAAGTAAAATTGTTTTTCCCTGTTTTTTTAACTGAATTAATAAGTCCCTTGTTTCTAGGCATCCAATCGGGTCAAGCCCTGTTGTCGGTTCATCAAGTATAAGTATTTTAGGGTCATTGATAAGTGCTGCTGCTAAACCAATTCTTTCAAGCATCCCTTTTGAATAATGTCTTAATGTTAATTTTTTTACTTCTGATAATTTAACAAGAGAAATCAAATATTCAGTTCTTTCTTTTATTTCCTCTTTATTCATATTAAAAAGCCGTCCATAAAAATAAAGAAGTTCAGGACCAGTAAGATAGTCATAATAATAGGGATTTTCAGGCAAAAACCCAATATTTTCTTTAACTTCAACATCAAATTGATTTTTCCCCATTATACTTATTTCTCCTTCAGTAGGAAATAAAATTCCAAGTAAAAGTTTAAGACATGTTGTCTTTCCTGAACCATTTGGTCCAAGAATTCCGAATATTTCTCCTTCTTCAACTTTTAAACTTACTTTATTTAAACCTACTACTTCTTTCCCTCTTCCGAGAACATAAATTTTTGTAAGGTCATTTGTCTCTATAATTGCCATAAAACACCTCCAATTTGTTTCATTAGTTTATACCAATTAAGAACAATTGTCAAATATTCTTTTAATCTAATCTAAAAAGTTCATCAATAATAGACAGAAGAGAAGTTCCTTTTTTACCAAATAATTCAATATCTTTTTTAAGTTGTTTATGTATAAAAGATAATTTACTTTTTAATTTTTTTATATCACCTTCTTTATCTTCTATATCATCTCTTATCTGAAATCCAATTCCAAAATTTTTAGAAATTTTTAAAAGTTGTTTTTTCTCTTTATCATTTACTCTTTTGAAAAAAGTTGGGCCCAAAAAACACACCTCAAATAATTTACCTGTTTTTTTTTCATCTCTTTGTCTTTTAAATTTATCGCTAACATTTTTATCCTTGGAAATAATATCAAGAACCTGTCCACCTGCCATGCCTTCTGAACCAATTGCTTTTGCAACATAACTAATAAGAGAAGATATTTTTGTCCCTGCAATAACTTGAAAACCAAGAGCAATAAGTGAATCACCTGCTAAAATTGCTATATCTTCTCCAAATTTTTTATGACAGGTAAGTTTTCCTCTTCTATAATCATCATTATCCATTGCAGGTAGGTCATCATGAATAAGAGAAAAATTATGAATAAATTCTACTCCACAGGCAAAAGGCATCAATTTTCTTTTATCAATATTTAAAATTTCTCCAACAAGAAGAATTATTATAGGCCTTAATCTTTTTCCACCTGAAAAAATAGAATATCTCATTGCTTTATGCAATATAGAAGGTGTTATTTTTTCAGATGGTAGATATTTATCAAGATAATATTCAATTTCCTTTTTTAATTTTTTTATTTTATCCATTATTTATAAACTTTTTGCATCCGTCTGGCGCCAAAACCACATAAAATTTCCTGTGGAACGGTATTACCTATTTTTGCCATATTTTCAATTTCAAAATTATCACCAAAAATATATATTTCATCTCCTATTTTAACATTTTTTCCACTTACATCTACAAGTGTCTGGTCCATACAGATATTACCAATTATCTTTATTTTTTTGTTATTCCATTTAAGCTCAAACTTGTTTGAGAGAAATCTTCTTAGCCCATCTCCATATCCAATGCCGAGTGTTGCAACTTTTGTTTTCTTTTCTGTCTTATAAGTAATTCCATAACTTAAATATCTCCCTTCTGGTAATTCTTTCAAAAAAAGGACTTTACAGAATCCCTTTAATGCTGGTTGGAGTTTTAATTTCTTTGCAAGTTCTTTTGAAGGATAGATTCCAAGAGTTAATAGTCCTATTCTAATCATATCAAAATTCTTATATGTTTCAGGCAGGTTTATTATTGCTGCGGAATTTGCTATATGTTTCAAAGGTATATTTTTAAGTTCATTTACTTTTTCAAGAACACTGTAAAAGTTTCCTATTTGGTATTTTGCATATTCCTTATTTTCCCATTCAGCAGTTGCAAGATGAGTATAAATCCCTTTGGTAAAAATGTTTTTTTCTTCTTTTACTTTTTTTATAAAATTTTCTGCTTCTTCTTTTTGAATACCTATCCTTCCCATTCCTGTGTCTATTTTTATATGAACAACTGCCTTTTTTTGTCTTTTTTTAGAAACTCTTTTTAACTGCTCAAAAACATCATCACTGCATAATGTAATTTCAATATCTCTCATTATAAGTTCTTCAACATCAGAAGGTAAAATTGGTCCTAAAACAAGGATTGGTTTTTTAATTCCAATTTCTCTTAACTCAATACCTTCTGAAGGTATTGCAACTCCAAAATAATCAACTACACTTTCAATTTTTTTTGAAACATATTTTGCACCCATCCCATAAAAATCACTTTTTACTGTTGCCATAAACTTTCTTTTTGTAAAATTTTTTATCTTTTTTATATTTTCAATTATTTTTCCACAATCAATTTCAATCCATCTATCCATTTTTTATCTCCTGTAATATTTTTTTAACACAATCTTCTGGTTCTTTACTATCATAAACAGGTCTACCAACAACAATAAAATCAGCCCCTTCTTTTACTGCCTGTTTAGGAGTTATTATTCTCTGCTGGTCGTCATTTTCCTTTTTTAATCTCACTCCTGGAACAACAAGTAAATAAGGATATTTTCTCAAAACAGAAATTTCTTCTCCTCCAACTACAACTCCATCAAGTCCCCAATTAAAAGCATTTTCTCCTAATATTGAAACTTTTTTCTTTATATTTGAAAATCCAAAGTCATTTTCTGTTAAAGATGTTAAAACAGTTATTCCAATAAGTTTTGTAATTTTGTTTGTTTTCTCTCTCTCCTCAATTGCTTCTTTTATCATTTCCTGTCCACCTAAAATATGTAGAGAAATCATATCAATACCAATATCACAGCAATTTCTTACTGCATTTTTTACTGTATTAGGAATATCAAAAAATTTAAAATCAAAAAAAATTTTTTTGTTTTTCTTTTTTAATTTGTCAATTAAACAGAAACCAAATTTTAAAAAAGCAACTGGACCAATTTTATACCAGCCAACATAATTTTCTGTTTTTTCAATTATAAAATCCATTTTTTCTTCTTCTGTTATATCAAGAGATATTATTAAATTTGCCATTTTTTCTCCCCACAAGTTCAAGTATACCTACTATTGAAAGAATTATTATAACCTGAATTATAATAATTAAACATCCCCATATGTTTAAATTTTTCATCAATAACGCTCCAAGTCCTGTACAAATTGTCAGAAAATAAATAAAAATAACTGCCTGTTTTTTATTCATCCCTAAATTAACTAAACGATGGGAAATATGGTTTTTATCTGCTTTAAATATAGGTAATTTTCTCTTTTTTCTTATCCAGATAATTGAAATTGTATCAAAAAATGGAACAGAAAAAATAACAAGAGGAGCAAAAATTGGCAGGTATGGATTTGTTGTCTCATACTTATAAAAAGTAATAATAATTGAAATTGTTGCAAGAAAAAAACCTAAAAAACTACTTCCAGATTCTCCCATAAAAATTTTTGCAGGAGGGAAATTATAAATCAAAAATCCTGAAATAGCCCCTAGGAAAACAGATAGTAATGTACTTACAAAAAGTTGTCCCATCTGTACTGCAAAAATAAAAAGTATAAACCCGGAAATTAAGGAAACTCCAGCACTTAGTCCATCCATATTATCCAAAAGATTAAAACTATTCATCATAAAAATGACCCATCCAGTTGTTATAATAAAAGAAATAAAATTGTTAGGAATGAAAAGAGAAATTTTTATTCCTGAGAAAAATAAAGCAATTGATACAAAAATTTGTAAGGATAATTTGACAAATGGCTTAAGATGGAAAATATCATCAAAAATACCAAAAAGAACAACAATAAAACCAATTGATAAAATTAACAAAAGTTTTGGTAATGACTGAATAATTCCAGGAATATAAATTTTCAATTGTAAGAAAATAATATTTAATCTTACAAATAGAATACCTAAAAGAACAGTAGCAAGAATTGAAAGAAAAATTCCAAGACCACCTAAAAGAGGAGTTGGAACTTTGTGAATCTTTCTTTCAGAAGGTATGTCAATAATATTAAATTTTCTAGCAATTTTCCCGGAAAAAGGAGTAAAAAAAATTGACAACAAAAAACTTCCTAAAAAACCCAAAAGATAAACAACATTCCACATAAAATAAATTATAAAAGAAAAAAGAAGTTTTTCAAGACATAAGTATTTTTAACCATTTAAATTTCAGACAATAAATAAAATGCCAAATTGAATAAAATGGTGTATAATATGAATATTCTAAGAGGAACAGCAAAAAAGATAATTCAGTAAAAATATCGCAGGTATTAAAGATGGAAAAGGAAAAAGATGAGAAATAATAAAAGAGGCGGGATTACTTATGCAGATGGGTTTTTATCTTCTGGTATTTATAGTGGAATAAAAAAAGAGGGAAAAGACCTTTCCTTAATATATTCAAAATTACCTTGTGTA
Source organism: bacterium (assembly GCA_035370465.1). Taxonomy (NCBI): domain Bacteria; species bacterium. Next base: position 8,251 of record DAOOVW010000005.1, read on the forward strand.
GCAGTTGGAACTTTTACAACAAATAAATTCAAGTCATATAGTTTGATAGTAACTATGAAAAATATAAAAAATCCAATACATTCTATTATTGTGAATAGCGGAAATGCTAATGCTTGCAATGGGAAAGAAAATTATATAAAAACAAAAGAAGTAGTTGGAAAATTAGCAGAAAAATTAAAAGTAAAAGAAGAAAATATACTTTTTGGTTCAACAGGTATTATCGGTGCTCCTTTACCCTATCAAAAAATAATTTCTTCTCTTGATGAACTTATAAATTCATTATCTTGTTCTGGACATACTGCCGCAGCAGAAGGTATAATTACAACCGATACTTTTTTAAAAGAATTTCAGATAAATACCGGTATAAAAGGAAGAAAAAAAGAAATTTTTATTGGGGGTATGGCAAAAGGAGCAGGTATGATAAATCCAGATATGGCAACAATGCTGTCTTTTATAACAACAGATGCAGTTATTGAAAGAGATGCACTTGAAACTGCTTTAAAACAAGCAGTAGATAAGTCATTCAATATGTTGGTAGTTGATAATGATACAAGTACAAATGATATGGTTATATGTTTAGCAAATGGAGCAGCAAGAAATAAAAGGATTCATTATAATACGGATGAATATTTTAAATTTTACCAGTCATTAGAAAATGTATGTATAAACTTAGCAAAAATGATTGCTAAAGATGGAGAAGGAGCAACAAAATTCATTGAAGTGAAAGTTAAAGGTGGCTGGTGCGAAAAAGATGTAAAGAAAGTTGCGAAAAAAGTGTGTGGTTCCAATCTTGTTAAAACAGCAATTTATGGGTGTCAACCAAACTGGGGTAGAATCATTGCATCAGTTGGTAGTTGTAAAGTAAAGTTTAATCCAGAAAAATTAGAACTTAAAATTTGTGGAATAAACATTTTTCAAAATGGGAATGTAATTAATTTTGATAACAATCTACTGAGACAAAAATTACAGGATAAAGAAATTTTGATAGAAATTGACTTAAAACAGGGAAAATACCAGACATCTTCTTTTGGATGTGATATGACAGAAAAATATATAAAAATAAACAAGGAATACGAATGATTGCTAAAATGTTGAAGTTTCATCTATTTTTTCTTGGAGATGAAAACAAACTTTTAAGAACACTACAAAAAAAAGGTATTGTGGAAATTAACCAATTAGAAAAAGAATATGGTTTTGAAAATTTAAAAGAGAGGGTAATTTCCATTGAAGAAAAAATAAATAAAATTGAATTTCTTAAAGGCATTGTTAAAAAAATTGATGGTAAAGAATTTAGTGGAAAAATTTTACTTACAGAAAGTCAGGAACAAAAAATAATATCTAATTTCTTAGTTGATGAAACATTTGATAATTTCAAAAAATTAAATGATGAAATTGAAAGAAGGAAAATAGTGGATAGGAAAATAGAAACAATAATAAACCAACTGAATAAATTTAAAAATATAAAATTAAATTTTGCAACTCTTTTTTCTTTGAAAAATTTTTCTTTTTACATTTTTACATCAAAAAAACCTATTTCTTTAATATCTGAAGATATTCTTTTTGAAAAAGTATATCAGGATAAAAAAGAAATATTCTATTTAATTGTTTTCCCTTCTGGAAAGAAAGAAGAAATTTTTGAGAAGATAAAAGAAAATAAAGGAGAAATAATTGAAGTAAAAAAGTGGAATAAATATCCAGAAGATATTATAAAAAAACTTCTAAAAACAAAAAAGAAAAATTTAGAAAAAATTAATAATTTTGAAAAGTATATAGGTGAAAATATAAAAAAAATTAAGAATGAAATCTTTGTTATTTATGACCATTATATTTCATTGCTCGATTATTTAAAAACAAAAGAGAAAGTTACCTCTTCAAAATTTATAAAATGTTTTTGTGGCTGGATTAAAGAAAAAGATATTGAAAAATTAAAGGAGGCCATTAAAGAAACATCACCAGATAGTTTTCTTCATATTGTTCCACCACAAAAAGATGAAGATGTACCTATAGTACTTGAAAATCCGCCCTTAATTGAACCATTTGAGGTTGTTACTGACCTATATGGAAGACCTATTTATAAAAATATGGACCCAACATTTGCCCTTTCTTTATTTTTTGTTATTTCTTTTGGTTTCTGTACTTCTGATGCTGGCTATGGAATATTACTGATTTTGCTTTCTTTAATTTTAATGAGAAAATTTAAGTTCTATCCTTCTTTTATTAAATTTCTTAAACTTCTTATATATGGTGGGATAGGGGCTATAATAATTGGGGCTCTTACGGGAGGATGGTTTGGAGATATAATAAGCAAATTACCAGAAAAGTCCATTATTACGAAAACATTAAGTTCATTTATAATTTTAGACCCATTAAAAGAAGGAAATAATGCTTTAATTTTTCTTGCATGGGCTTTAATTATTGGTTATATTCAAATAATCTGGGGTTTGATATTAAATCTTTATAATTCAATAAAAAACAAAGTAATAACAGATATATTACTTGCAACTTCAACTCTTTCAGTACAGATTTTTGCAGGAGTCCTTGTTTTCCTTTTCTTAAAAGGGCTAAAAACAGGTATATTTTTTTATATTCCTATTTTTATTGTTATTCTAAATTTTCTGACAATTATGGCTGTAAATGCAACCTCACAAAAGGGGCTTCTTATAAAGGGTTTCTGGGCTATTTATAGTGCTTATTCAGTTATTGCAGGTAACTTATTAGGAGATGTTTTAAGTTATAGTCGTCTTTTTGGACTTGGATTAACATCAACTGTTCTTGCTATTGTTGTAAATCAAATTGTATTTATGGCAGGTGGTATTCCATTTATAGGACCTTTATTTGCTGTTATAATATTTTTGCTTGGACACTTTGGGAATCTTGCAATAAACTTATTGGGTAGTTATGTTCACACAAGTAGATTACAATATCTTGAATTCTTTACAAAGTTTTATCAGGGAGGAGGAAAGCCATTTAGCCCATTTTCAGAGAAACGGATTTATACATATCTTAAAAATTTTTAATTTTAAGAAAAAAAAGGTAAAATAAATGGTAGTGTCAAAAAATAGATGAAAGAAAGATGAAATTCCCCCTCACCCATACCCCTCGGGCGTAGTTCATATGCTCACCCGTTGGGCTATGCCCAGAGGGATCCGTAGCCAAAAGCGAGGACCCTACGGGCGAGCCTCTCCCCAAGGGGAGAGGGAAGAAAGAAAAAAGAGGAGGGATATAAAGACTTATAAAAGCATTAAAAGACAAAGAAAAGAACTATAAAATCTATAGCCAATTTTGGCAGAACCAAATAAATGAAAAGGAGGAGAATATGGGAAAAGAAAGTATATGGAGCCCGACAGTGGCATTGGCACAGAAATTCTGGCTCGGACTGTCAAAAGTAATTGCAGCAGTGTTAATTTTTCTTATTGGATGGCTTATTGCACGACTTTTAAAAAATTTGATTATAAGATTTTTTAAGGTAATAAAAATTGATAAGTTGGGTGAGGACTCAGGTCTTAAAGGACTCCTTGAAAAAGGAAATGTTACAAGAGACATTTCTGAATTGATTGGTATTGGTGTGTACTGGCTTTTGATGCTTGTAGTTATCTTTATTGCAGTTGACTTTGCCGGTATTTTAATTCCAGAGGAAGTTATAAACACTTTACTTGGTTTTATACCAAAATTCATCTTAGGGCTTCTTATTTTTATATTTTCTGTTTTTCTTGGAAATTTTTTCAACGGGATAGTTAGAACATCAGCAGGAAATATGGGAATAGAAAAAGCATCTCTTCTTGGTAAAGTTACTCATATTTCAATTGTTGCATTTGGGGCAGTTATTGCTTTACAACAAATAGGAATTGCTCCCACATTTATAGCAAATGTTTTTATAATTGTTTTAGGTTCTTTCTGTTTTGGAATTGCTCTTGCCTTTGCACTTGGTTGTAAAGATATTATCAAAAATTATTTAGAAGACCATTTTAAAAAGGACAAGAAGGAATAAATTAAAGGGCGCGTAGCTCAAGGGCAGAGCACCGTGCTGATAACGCGGGGGCTGGTGGTTCGAATCCACCCGTGCCCATTAAAGGAGAAAGTTATGGAAAAAATTGAATTTTCTGCTGAAATAAGAGAAGGAACAGGTAAAAAAATAACAAGAAAATTGAGAAAAAATGAGTATATCCCTGCTGTTCTTTATGGAGCAAAAGAGCCCCCTTTGTTGCTAAAACTAAAAAGAAAGGACACAGAAAAAACAATAAGACACATAGAATCACATAGTATTATGGCAGACCTGATAATTGATGAAAAATCAGGGAAGAAAGAAAATGTGAAAGTTGTATTAAAAGAAATTCAGGTGAACCCTATAAAGGAAAATATTACGCATCTTGATTTTTATAGAGTAAGTATGGATAAACCAATATTCATTACAGTTCCACTTCATTTTATAGGAACTGCTCCAGGTACTGAAAAAGGGGGAATTCTTGATGAAGAAATGAGAGAAATAACAATTGAATGCCTTCCAAAAGATGCGCCTTCTTTTCTTGAAATTGATATTTCTTCTCTTGATATAGGCAACACATTACTTGTTAAAGATATTAAAACAGACAAAAAAATAAGAATAGTTGAAAATGGAGAAAGGGTAGTTATATCTGTTCTTGCTCCAAAAGTTGTTGAAGTTGAAGAAGAAGCAGTAGAAAAAGAAGAGGTGAAAAAAGAACCAGAAGTTATAACTGAAGAAAAAGTTGAAGAAAGAAGAAAAGAAAAAGAAAAGGAAAAAGAAGAGAAGTGAAAATTTTTTTTGGTATTGGCAACCCTGGAAATGAGTATAAGAATACAAGACATAATGCCGGCTTGATGGTAATTGAGAATTTTTTAGACAAATTTGAAAATTATACAGAAAAAAAACATAGATATTTTATTTCTTATGAAATTTCTCTTGGCGGGAAAGAAACAATCCTGGTAAAACCAAGAACATATATTAATGAAAGTGGAATATCTTTTAAGAAAGTTCTTGATACATATAAAGTAGATGTTGAAAATGTAATTGTTATCCATGACGATTTAGGAATAGAGACAGGAAAAATTAAAATTGTATTTGATAAAGGAGATAATGGACATAAAGGAATAATTTCAATATTTAATACAGTTGAGACAAAAAATTTCTACCGTATAAGAATAGGAATAGGAAAGGGGAAAATAGAAATAACTTATGTTGATTATGTTCTTTCTCCTTTTGAAGAAGAAGAAAAAGAACTTATAAAAAGTTCAATAGAAAAAGCAGTAGGTGCAATAGAAGAAATAATAAGGTCAGGAATTGAAAGAGCAATGACAATTTATAATAGATAAGGAAGGAGGCAAAAATGGATTGGTCTCAGGTAATTACAATTATTGGTTCTGTTTTTGCATTGGGATATACTGTTTTTATTGTAAAAGGGATATTAAAAGAAAAAGAAGGAACTCCTGAAATGATAGAAGTTGCAGAAGCAGTCAGAACAGGAGCAAGAGCATATTTAAAAAGGCAGTATAAAGGCGTTAGCATGTTTTTTGGGATTGTTTTTATAATTCTTCTTCTTCTTGCTTTTTTGAAATATCTGCCTATTTTTGTTCCATTTGCTTTTCTTACAGGAGGGTTCTTTTCTGCTTTAAGCGGGTATATTGGGATGACAGTTGCAACAAAATCATCTTCAAGAACAACCTTTGCTGCTAAGACATCTCTAAATAAGGCATTAAGAATTGCCTTTTCTGCTGGTTTTGTTATGGGACTTGTTGTTGTTGGGTTTGCTTTATTTGATATAAGTATCTGGTATAATATTTTGAATTTTGTTTATAGACACCTACCTCTTGAAGAAAAATTAAAAAATATAACTTCAACTATGATATGTTTTGGAATGGGAGCAAGTTCTCAGGCACTTTTTGCAAGAGTTGGAGGTGGAATTTATACAAAAGGAGCAGATGTTGGAGCAGACCTTGTTGGAAAAGTAGAGGCAGGGATTCCAGAGGATGACCCTCGTAATCCCGCTGTAATTGCAGATAATGTTGGAGATAATGTTGGAGATATAGCAGGTATGGGAGCAGACCTTTATGAATCATATACTGATTCAATAATTGCAACAATGGCTCTTGCTTATGCTGCTGGACTTTCAATTAAAGGGATTGCAGTTCCTATGGTAATAGCAACAGTTGGGGTTATATGTTCAATAATTGGTTCTTTATTTGTTAAAGTTGGTGAAGAAGCAAGTCAGGCAAACTTATTAAAGGCCTTAAGAAGAGGAACTTATTTAGCATCAATTCTTACATTTATTATTTCGTATTTTGTAATTATTAAAATTCTTGGCAGGGGATATATTGGACTTTATGGTTCTGTTATAAGTGGGATATTCGCAGGTGTTATAATTGGATTTTTTACAGAATATTTCACATCAGACAATTATAGCCCAACAAGAAATGTTGCAATAGCAGCAAAAACAGGACATGCAACTGTTATAATTGAAGGACTTGCAACAGGGATGTTTTCCACTATTGCTCCTGTTTTAACGGTTGTAGTTGCAACTTTATGTGCTTATATATTACCAGGCGGATTTGCCGACCCTGCTCTTGGGCTTTATGGAATTGGGCTTGCTGGTGTAGGAATGTTAAGTACACTTGGAATTACACTTGCAACTGATAGTTATGGGCCAGTTGCTGACAATGCTGGTGGAAATGCAGAAATGACACATCAACCATCTTTTGTAAGACAAAGAACAGATTCTCTTGATGCGCTTGGAAATACAACTGCTGCAACAGGAAAGGGATTTGCAATTGGTTCTGCTGCTTTAACTGCTCTTGCCTTAATTGCTGCTTATAAAGACCAGGTAGTTCTCTTAGGAGGAAAAATTGATTTTTCAATTATGAATGTACGACTCCTTTTAGGTATCTTCATAGGAGCAATGTATCCTTTTTTCTTTTCATCAATGGCTTTAAGAGCAGTTGGAAGAGCAGCACAGAAAATTGTTGAAGAAGTAAGAAGACAATTTAGAGAAATTAAAGGACTTATTGAAGGAAAAGCAAAACCTGACTATGCAAAAGCAGTTGATATATGCACAAAAGCAGCACAAAAAGAAATGGTTATTCCAACAGTTTTCACGGTCATTTTACCAATTATTGTTGGAATACTTTTAGGGACAGAAGGAGTTATTGGATTGCTTGTAGGGGCAGTAACAAGTGGTTTTGCAGTTGCAATTATGATGGCAAATTCTGGAGCAAGTTGGGATAATGCAAAAAAATATATTGAAAAAGGGAATTTGGGTGGGAAAGGAACAGAAGTGCATAAGGCAGCAGTTACAGGTGATACAGTTGGAGACCCATTTAAGGATACAGCAGGTCCATCATTAAATATTCTTATAAAATTAATCTCAATTATTTCAATTGTTTTTGCCAGTTTTATTGTCAAAAATTCTCTTTTTAAATAGAAAGTGCGTTTTTCCATCCGTTCATCTTTTTGGAGGATGTAAAATTATAACTAAAAGCGGAAAAGTTAAAGATACAACTTAAAATTTAAAAAGTTTTTATCTTTTGTATTTCGTCCGCTAAAAAGCGCATCGGACGCTAAAATACGCGTTTTGAACTTTACATTTTAGTTTTACACTTTACGCTTTACATTTTACATTTTTAAAATATTTATTTTAAATAAATGAAAAATATATTTGAAAAGTCAATTCAACTACATAAAAAAGCAAAAGGGAAAATTGAAATAAAATCAAAAGTCCCTTTACTAGATAAAAATGACCTATCACTTGCCTATACCCCAGGAGTAGCAGGTCCCTGTGAAGAAATAAAAAAAGATATTTCAAAAATTTATAAATACACTTCAAAATGGAATTTAGTTGCTATTGTTACTGATGGAAGTGCTGTTTTAGGGTTAGGGAATATTGGAGCAGATGCATCCTTACCAGTAATGGAAGGAAAAGCAATTTTGTTTAAGGAATTTGGTGATGTTGATGCTTTCCCAATTTGTATAAAATCCCAGAAAATTGAAGATATAGTAAAAACCATATCTCTTATTTCTCCTGTTTTTGGTGGTATAAATCTTGAAGATATTTCTTCCCCAAGATGTTTTTCAATAGAAAAAAAATTAGAAAAAATACTTGATATACCTGTCTTTCATGATGACCAGCATGGAACTGCTGTTGTTGTTTTAGCAGGACTTATAAATGCCTTAAAATTGACTAATAAGAAATTTAACAAAATTAAAGTTGTAATAAATGGAGCAGGAGCAGCAGGTATTGCAATAACAAAAATGCTTTATAAAACAGGAGTAAGAGAAATATTTTTATGTGATAGAGTTGGAGTAATTTATAAAGGTAGAAAAGAAAATATGAATTCTGCAAAAGAAGAAATAACTAAATACCTATCAAAAAAAAGCAAAAAGGGAACACTCAATGAAGTAATTGAAGGAAGTGATGTTTTTATAGGTGTTTCAGGACCTGATATATTAAATGAAGAAATGGTAAAAAAAATGAATAAAAATTCAATAATTTTTGCTATGGCAAATCCAATACCTGAAATAATGCCTGATAAAGCAAAAAAAGCGGGTGCTTTTATTGTTGGGACAGGAAGAAGTGATTTTCCAAATCAAATAAATAACCTACTTGCTTTTCCTGGTATTTTTAGAGGTGCCTTAGATATAAGAGCAAAAAAAATAACAGATGAAATGAAATTAGCAGCAAGTTATGCTATTGCAAATTATATTCCTGAAAATAAACTTTCTCCTTCTTATATAATTCCGTCTCCTCTTGATAAAAAAGTAGCAAAAAAGGTCTCTGAAAAAGTATCTTCTGCCTATTTATGAAATTGCCTTAATTTTTGAAATGGTTGAGTATATTTTTTCTTCTGTATTTTTGTTCACTTTGCTTGCCATCGGTAATGTTTCATAACTTGTATTTATGCCTATTGCTTCTGTAAGGTCTATATCCTCAATTTCTTTTATTTCAAGATTTTTTTCATATTGCTGGAATGCTCTCTTTGTTGGAATATATCCTAAATGCCAATTTGAATTTTGAGCAATTATTGTATTCTCAATTCCTAAAATTTTTTTAATATTCATCCCTATTTCTACAAAAATTTCTCCACAAATACCAATAAGTATGGTTTTATCTCCAATTTTAACACCATTTAAGTCAACTTTAATACTTTTATTTTTCCTTTTCTCTTTATATATACTTACTATTCCTGAAGCAATCATATATTTAAGGAAAGTTTTTTTCTCCTTTTTTAAAATTTCTTTTGCCTTTCTATATACCTTTTCAGTAATTTCTCTATAATCTAAGTTCATTGGAAAATAAAATGGCTGTATCTTTTTAATTTCTGTTGCTTTCACATCTATTTTTTCTTTTACCTTCTCGCTTATTTTTTTTGCTATCTCTTTCCCAATGTTTGTACTTCTTGTTTTATAATCAAATGGATTTATATGATTTATATCACCTGATGGACCATTTAATACAATAACTTCAATTTCTCCAAATTCCTTTTTTAATTCATCCCTTAAAAAACCAGGCCAATCAGAAGATATTAAATTATCACCGAGTGTATCAGGATGAAGAGCAAAATTTACAATAATTCCTTTTATTTTCCCGCTTTCATTGTCGTCTATCTTTAAAAATGTCAATGTTTTATCAACTTCTCCTGCTGGTTTTACTATATTTTCAATTTGATTGAAAGGGTTTGTGATAACTCTTCCATCTTTCATTAAATATCTTCTATTAAAAGATATTCCATCAACTTCATTTTTACCAACTGCTATTTTTGCCTCCTGCCTTCTTCTTAAAGCAATTTTTACACTTGAAGCAATATAAAATGGGAGAACTTCAAGATAACTTTTTTCAATATAAAATCCTTTTGTATAAATTGATTCTTCCGTAAAATCAACAACAGGACCTGTATGAGTATGTGTTGCATGAATTAAAACATTGCCTTTTTTTATTCCATTTTCTTTCAATAAAATTTCTCTTACTTTTTTTGTTATATTATCTGATAAATTACATAAATCACAACTAATTACAACAAAAATATCATCATTATCATCAAAAACAACACAACTTGCATATAGGTCATCTCTTATATCAACACTCCTTCTATCCTGAAAATAACCTTGAAGAGAAGAACCAACAGGAGGTGTAATTACAACCTTTCCAAATCCAACTTTCATTTTTCCTCCTTTGTAAATTCACTTAATTTCTGACAAATTTACTTTTCTGTTTTCTTTTTCACTTACAAGAGATGCCTGGATAAATTTCATAATTTCAAGTGTTTCTTCTTCTGCCACAGGTGATTTACCAGTTTGAAAAAATTTCATAATTTCTTTTAACAATTGTGAATAAAGAGGAACTTCTTTTGAATAAATAACCTGATATACATTTTTTTCTTCTAGGACAGTTGCTCCATATTCATATGCTCCTTTTCTTAATCCCCTCATTGAACCTATTCTTCCATCATTCCACTTTCCTACAACAAAATGAAAATCATTTGTTACTTCACAAATTACCTGTTTACATCCAATCCCCATAAATGTGTAAAGAATTTCAACTCCATGAATACCATACCAGAATAATCCAGGATTAGTTGGGTCAAGTGAAGCAGGTGAAAATGCATCACATCCAAAAACATTCCCGACTTGTTTCTTTACATTCTGAATATTATAATCATACCTTAATGATGATGATGAAAAAACAGGACAGTTAAACTTATTTGCATATTTAAAAATTTCTTCTGCATCTTTATAATTTGCTGCCATTGGTTTATCAATAAAAAGTGGCTTTCTTGCCTCTATAACTGGCTTTGCCTCTTTTAAATGTCTTCTTCCATCAACACTTTCAAGAAGTACTGCATCAACCTTATCAAGCAATTCTTCAATTGAATTGACTATTTCAACTCCCCATTTCTCAACTAATTCTTTTTTAAAGCCATCAACTCTTGAATAACTTGCTTCAAGGTCGGGACTGAAAGAAGGATAACCACAAACAACTTTTCCTCCCTTTACATAATAAGGGTCATTTTTATCACTCAAAAGTTTCGTAAAAGCAGTGACATGCGAAGTATCAAAACCAATAATTCCAATTCTAATTTCTTTTTCTTCCATTTTTCTCCTCCATTTTAATAATTTCTTTTATCAATTTATTTATAATTTCTTCTTTTTTATATGTCCCAATTATAATACCCTTTTTAAAAAAAGCAAATTTCCCAACACCTCCTGCTATTCCAATATCTGCCTGTTTTGCTTCTCCTGGGCCATTTACACTGCATCCCATAACTGCAATTTTTAAATTTTTAACAAAGGGATATTTTTTATTCAATCTCAAAATCTCTTTTTCAACTTTTTTTAAAACATCAAAAAGGGCTACCTGAATTCTACCACATGTCGGACAGGAAATAATTTCTGGCTCAAACCTTCTTAACCCCAATGCCTGTAAAATTGATTGAGCAATTTTTATTTCTTTTACAGAACTTTCTGTTAATGAAACACGAATTGTGTCACCAATACCTTCATTTAGAAGAATACCAATACCAAGAATTGATTTACTTTCTGCCATGTACCCTTTACCTGCTTCTGTTATTCCTAAATGTAAGGGATAATTAAATTTTTCTGCCAATTTTCTATAAATTTCTATTGTTTCTTTTACAAACGGGGTTTTTGCAGAAATAATAATATCATTAAAATCATTATCCTGAAAAAATTTTGTGGTTTCTGTTGTCTTTTCAATTACATTTTCTACAAGAGATCTTTTAACTTTAATTGAACCCGAGTTTATTCCTATTCTTATTGGGATATTTTTATTTTTTGCCTGTTTTATAATCTCTTTTAAATCATTTCTCTTCATATTCCCAGGATTTATTCTTATTTTATCAATCCCTTTTTCAATTGAATAAAGAGCAAGTTTCTTATTATAATGAATATCCGCAACAATTGGAACTTTTATTTCTTTTTTTAGAACCTTTATTGAGTCAGTATCCTTTTCATTAAGAATAGATATTCTGATAATCTCTGCTCCCTCATTTTCAAGTTTTTTGCTTTCTTTTAATAAAAAGGAAATATTTGAAGTTGGAACTTTTGTCATCCCCTGAATAATAACTGGACTATCTCCACCAACATAAATATTACCAATTTTTATTTTTCTTGTGTTTTTTCTTATCATTTTTTAATTAGAGAACTGATAACTCTTAAAATATCATTGTATGTAACATATAAAGCAAGAGTTATTAAAAGAATTACTCCTACATACTGGACAATTTCAAGAAATCTTCTTTTTGCTCTAAACCCAGTAATTTTTTCAAAAAAAAGACCAACAAGATGCCCACCATCAAAAAGGGGAATTGGAAAAAGATTTATAATTCCCAGGTTTATACTTATAAAAGCAATAAAATAAATATATTTTGAAATTCCATAGTGAACAATTTCTGCTGACCATTGTGCTATACCAACTGGTCCTGATAAAAGCTTCGTTGAAACTTCTTTTTTAATTAACATCTTAAAAGCAAGAAAAACACTATAAGACATTTTATAAAATTCTTTTCCTGCTCTTATCACTGCCTGCTGAAAAGGATATTTTTCTTCTATTTCTTTTGGTAATATCCCTATAACATATACTTTTTCTTTTTCTCCAGTAAGCGTATCTTCTGTGTAAGATACTGGTTTAATTTTAAATTGTAATATTTTGTTGTCTCTTTTTACTTTTAATTCAATTTCTTTTTCCGGGTTTTTTTTTGCTTCTTTTTTTATAACTGTTAAAACATCAAACCATTCCTTACATTTTTTCCCATTAATTTCAACTATTTCATCTCCAACTTTCAGTCCCACTTTTTCTGCTGGCATATTTTCAACAAATCCACCTATTTTAGTTCCATCATAACCAGGTAAGCCAAGCATAAAAGATGGTATAAGAAGTAAAAAACCAAGAATTAAATTATTTAAAGAACCTCCCACTAAAATTCTACTTCTTACTCCTGGTGGTTTTCCCATGTATTCCCATTTTTCAAATTCTCCTTTATCTAAATATTCTTCTCCTGCCATTTTAACATATCCACCAAAGGGAATCAGGCATATCTGATAAAGGGTCTCTCCCCTTTTCCATGAGAAAAGTTTTGGACCAAAACCAAGTGAAAATGTTTCAATTTTTACTCCTGCACTTTTTGCAAATAAGAAATGTCCACCTTCGTGAACAAAAATTATAACTGAAAATAAAAAAATGACTGCTATTATTGAGATAATCATTTTAGATATTTCCCATTTAGATATAATTTAAAAGTTTATTTTCTCACCATATTTGCCAATTAAAGGAAGACAATCTGTTTTTCCCTGTAAAGAATTAACAATCCCTATTATCATAAGAACAAAAACAAACATATAAACAAGATAAGAAAGGAAATAAAAAATTGTCCTTAAAAATGGGATAAACATAAAAATAAAGTGAATAAACCACCAGCCAATAGAAATTATCAAAAGAATAAGTCCCTGTTTTATATGAAATTTTGTGTAAGGATTATCTTTTTGAATAAGAACTGGAATTAAAATAAGTATCCCTAAATATGAAAGCCATGCAATTGACTTACCTTCTTGAATATTTTGTTGTTCCATTTTCCTCCTTTTGGAAAATTTTACTTTTTCTTTAATATCCTGTCAAATTTATTAAAATATACCTTAGGGAAAAATTACGAGATTTTAATAAATATATGTAAAATTCTGTCATTTTAAACTTGTTTTTTTATTTACATAAATTGAGGAAAAATTTGTTAACATTTCTTATTTAATAATGTGGTATAATAAACTCTGCGATATTTAAAATGGAAAAAGAAATATATATAATTGGAGCAGGACCAGCAGGTATTACAGCAGGAATTTATGCTTTAAGAAGCAAAATAAAAACAACAATAATAGAAAAATTTTCTCCTGGTGGAAATATGTTAATTACAGAGACAATAGAGAACTATCCTGGTTTTCCAGATGGTATAAATGGACTTGAACTCGCAGAAAGGATGAAAAAACAATTTTTAAATTTAGGAGGAGAAATAATTACAAAAGAAGTAGTTGATATTGACTTTAAAAAAGACAGAAAAACAATTTTTCTTTCAGATGGTAAATTTATTGATACAGATGTATTTATAATTGCAACAGGGAGTTCAAGAAAAAAATTAGGGGTAAAAGGAGAAGATGTTTTTATAGGTAAGGGTGTTTCCTATTGTGCTGTATGTGATGGATTTTTCTTTAAAAACAAAAATATCGCTGTTATTGGTGGAGGGGATTCTGCCTTAAAAGAAGCAATTTATCTTACAAGATTTGTTAATAGGTGTTATTTAGTTCACAGAAGAGAACAGTTCAGAGGTTCAAAATATCTTCAAGAACTGATTGAAAATAATGAAAAAATTTCCCCAATTGTTCCTTTTGTTGTTGAAGAAATTATAGGTAAAGAAAAAGTTGAATATCTCTTATTAAGAAATACAAAAACAGATGAAAAAATGGAATTAAAAGTTGATGGTATTTTTATTTCAGTTGGGCAGAAACCAAATGTTGAATTTTTAAAAGGAAAACTTAAATCAAATCCATCTGGATATTTAATAGTAAATGAAAAAATGGAGACATCTACAAAAGGTGTTTTTGCCTGTGGTGATGTTATAAAGAAGGATTTATATCAAATAATAACTGCCTGTGGAGAAGGAGCAATCGCTGCCTTTTTTGCTGAAAAATATCTTGATTCTCTTGATTAAATATCTAAAAAGTTTTTTATTAGTTTTTTCCCTTCTTCTGTTAAAATTGATTCAGGATGAAATTGCACTCCATAAATTTTATAATTTTTATGCCTTATTCCCATAATTTCTTCATCTTCACTCCATGCATCAATTTCTAAAACAGAAGGAATTGACTTTTTTTCTATTATAAGTGAATGGTATCTTGTTGCTTGAAATGGATTTTTCAAATTTTTATAAATGTTTTTGCCTTTATGATATATCTGTGATGTTTTTCCATGCATCAATTTTTGTGCTCCAATAATTTTCCCACCAAAGACATACCCAATACATTGGTGTCCTAAACAAACGCCTAAAATTGGAATTTGTCCGGCAAATTTTTCAATTATTTCACAGGAAACTCCTGCATTTTCAGGTCTGCCCGGTCCAGGAGATATAATTATTCTTGAAGGTGCAATTTTCTTTATTTCTTCTATTTTTATTTTATCATTTCTATAAACAACTATCTTTTCGCCTAATTCTCCAATATATTGATAAAGATTGTACACAAATGAATCATAATTATCTATTAAAAGAACCATTATATTTCCCCTGAAATCTCATACGCCTCCATTGGACCTTTACTTTTATTTATTGTTTCATAATATTCTCTTGTAGGTATTGAATCAGCAACAATTCCTGCACCTGCTTGAATATATGCTTTTTCTTTTGAAATAACAATAGTTCTTATTGTAATACAAAAATCCATATTTTTCTGAAAACTAAAATATCCAACTGCTCCTGCATAAGGTCCTCTTCTTGTTGGCTCAATTTCTTCTATTATCTCCATTGCCCTTATTTTAGGTGCCCCTGTTACTGTTCCAGCAGGAAAAGTTGATATTAAAAGGTCTATCGGACTCTTACCTTTTTTTATAATTCCTTCAATATTTGAAACAAGATGCATAACATGAGAATATTTTTCTATTTTCATAAAGTCAGTAACTTTAACACTACCTGGAATACAGACCTTTCCAAGGTCATTTCTTCCTAAATCAACAAGCATTATATGTTCTGCCTTTTCTTTTTCATCATTTATTAGTTGATTTTCAAGTTTTTTATCTTCTTTTTCATCTTTACCCCTTTTTCTTGTTCCTGCAATTGGTCTTAAAATTGCTTTTGTTCCTTCCTGTCTTACAAGAATTTCCGGAGAAGAACCAATTAAATTTGTATCCTCCATCTGTAAAAAGAACATATATGTAGAAGGATTAATCATCCTTAAACTTCTATAAATATTTAATGGTTGTGTATCCAATTTTTTTTCCCACCTTTGAGAAGGAACACATTGAATTATATCTCCATTTTTTATATATTTTTTTATTTTTTTTACACTTTCTAAAAATTGCTTCTGTGAAAAATTGCTTTTAAATTCTTTTGTTATTTGCTTTTTCTTTAATGGTTCAACCATATAAAGTGGCTTTTCTAATTTTACTTTCATCTTTTCTAATTTTTCAATTCCCTCATCATATAAACTTTTTAATGATTTATTTTCTTTTTCAATTGATAAATTTGTAATAAGTAAAATTCTTCTTTTGAAATGGTCAAAAACTATGATATCTTTTGAAAGGATAAATATGAAATCAGGAACTTTCAGGTCATCATAAGAAAGTGAGGGCAATTTTTCTATTGTTCTTATAAAGTCATAAGAAATAAAACCAATAAAACCACCTGTAAAAGGAGGAAGTTGTGGTAAAATTGGTGTTTTAAATTTTTTAAGATATTCATCAATTATTTTAAGTGGTTGGTTGTTATATAATTTTTTGCTTTCTCCGGTTGTATTGTCATAAATTTCAATCTCATTATTTTTCCCTTTTATAATTAATTCTGGACCCGTCCCTATAAATGAATACCTTCCTGTCCTTTCTTCCTGTTCAGCACTTTCAAGAAGAAAATTATAAACACCACTTTTTATTTTCATAAATGCAGAGACAGGTGTTTCAATATCACCAATTATTTCTCTACAAATAGGAATTATATTATATTTTTTGCTTAGATATGAAAAAACATTGTAATCAGGATATATTTTCATTTTATATAAGGTCCGCCCTCTTTTTTAGGACGGACCTCCAGCAAGAAAATTATTCCTCAATAATTATTGCTTCAACTGGACAACTCTCTGCTGCTTCTTTAACTTTTTCTTCTAAATCAGATGAAATTTCTTTTATTTTTACATTTGAAACATCGTCTTCCATCTCAAAAATCTCTGGACAAATATCCACACAAAGACCACAACCAGTGCATAAACTTTCATCAATTTTTACTCTCACTTTTGCCTCCTTTTTTTGCAAAATTATAATAATATTGTTTTAATTTGTCAACAAAAAAGATAAAATATGTTAAAATAAAATTCAATTTTTGACAAGGAGGTATTATGAGCAAAGTAGTTATTATTTATTCTTCTAAAACAGGTAATACAAAAAAAATGGCAGAAAGTATTTATGATGGAGTAAAAGAAATAATACAAAATGTTGAATTAAAATCAATAACAGATATAAAAGTTGATGACCTGCTTACTGCTGATGGAATAATTGTTGGTTCTCCTACATATTTTGGGCTTGTGTGTTCAGAAATAAAAAAGTTCTTTGATGAAAGTGTAGTGCATTTTGGAAAACTTGAAGGTAAAGTTGGCGGTGCTTTTGCCTCTTCTGCAAATATTGCTGGTGGAAATGAAACAACAATTTTAGGACTTTTGCAAATGATGTTAGTTCACGGAATGGTTATTCAAGGAAATATTTCATCAGGTCATTATGGACCTGTATCAGTTGGTTTTCCAGATAAAAATGTTTTAAATGAATGCAGGGCTTATGGGAAAAAGATAGGAAAGTTAGTAAAGAAATTATTTGATAAATAATTTACATAAAGGAAAAAAAATGGATTATTCAAAAACAGTTTACTTACCAAGGACTGATTTCCCAATGAAAGCAAATTTAAGTGAAAGAGAACCACATTTTTTAAAAATATGGGAAGAAAAGGAAATTTACAAAAAAATAATTAAAAAAAATGAAAATGGAGAAAAATATATTCTTCATGATGGTCCTCCTTATGCAAATGGACATATTCATTTAGGGACTGCTTTAAATAAAATCTTGAAGGATATAGTAATAAAATATAAATCATTAAAAGGATATTATTCTCCATATAAACCTGGCTGGGATTGTCATGGTATGCCTATTGAACATCAAATTTTTACACAATTAAAATTAAAGAAAAATCAAGTAGATAAAATTGATTTTAGAAAAAAAGCAGGTGTTTTTGCAAAACAATTTGTAAATATCCAGAGAGAAGAATTTAAGCGACTTGGAGTTCTTGGTGAATGGGAAGAACCATATTTAACACTTGATAAGGAGTATGAAGGAGATATTATAAAAACATTTGGACAACTATCTCTTTCTGGTTATATTTATCAAACATATAAACCAATTTTCTGGTGTATAAATTGTGAAACAGCATTAGCAGAAGCAGAAATTGAATATTATGATATAAAATCACCTTCAATATATGTGAAGTTTAAGGTTATTCAGGATAATAAAAATAATTTCAGAGATAATACATATTTTCTTATCTGGACAACCACTCCATGGACTTTACCTTCAAATACAGGTATTGCTCTTTCACCTACACTTAATTATGCTATTGTCCAAACAGAAAAAGAGGACTTAATTATAGGAGAAAAGTTTGTTTCCCAATTACTTGAGAAAAAAGGCATTAAAGGGAATATTAAAAAAGTTGTTAAAGGGACTGATTTAGAAGGAGTTTTATATGAAGGACCTATTATAAAAAGAAAATCAAAAGTAATAATGGCTTCCTTTGTTTCAGACCAGGAAGGAACTGGCTGTGTTCATATTGCACCCGGGCATGGAGAAGAGGACTATAATGCAGGGATTAAAAATGGACTTGAAATTTTATCTCCTGTTGATGAAAAAGGAACTTTTACAGATGAGGTAAAGGAATTTGCTGGTAAAGTTGTTTTTGATGCAGATAAATTAATAATAGCAAAACTCCAGAAAGAAGGAAATTTATTTTTAGAAGAAGAGATTGTTCATTCTTATCCTCATTGCTGGAGATGTAAAAAGCCAGTAATTTATAGAAGCACAAAACAGTGGTTCCTTAAAGTGGACCACAAAAATTTAAGGGAATTGTTAAAAAAAGAAATTGAAAAAGTAAATTGGTTTCCTCCAGAAGGGAAAAACAGAATATATTCAATGGTTGAATTAAGGCCTGATTGGTGTTTATCAAGACAACGAATATGGGGAGTTCCAATTCCAGTTTTTTATTGTAAAAATTGTAAAAAACCAATTATCACAGAAGAGACAATAAAAGAAATTGAACAACAAATAAGAGAAAATGGTTCAGATATATGGTTTGAAAAAGAAGAAAAACAACTCTTACCGGAAAATTTCCTCTGTCCTTATTGTGGAGGTAATGAGTTTGAGAAAGAAAAAGATATTCTTGATGTATGGTTTGATTCAGGAGTAAGTAATATATCTGTCTTGAAAGAAAAATATGGACTTAAATGGCCAGCAGACCTTTATTTAGAAGGCAGTGACCAACATAGAGGATGGTTTCAGACATCTTTAATTGTCTCCTGTGGAACAAAAGGGAAAGCACCTTATAAAGATGTTGTTACACATGGATTTGTTGTTGATGCAGAAGGCAAAAAAATGAGTAAATCAATTGGAAATGTTATAACACCAGACCAGATAATTAAAAAATATGGAGCAGAGATATTAAGATTATGGGCAGTAAGTGAGAACTATCAAAAAGATATTAGAATATCAGAAGAAATTATAAAAAATCTTTCAAAAACATATAGAAATATAAGAAATACAATAAGATTTTTACTTGGTAATTTATATGATTTTGAAATTGAAGAGAAAATTGAGTATGACAATCTTTTTGAAGTTGATAGATGGGCAATCAACAAACTTAAAGAAGTTGTCAGAAAAGTTGATAATTATTACAATTCATTTAATTTCAATAAGGGATTTGAAGAAATAAATAACTTCTGTAATATCTCTCTTTCTTCTTTTTATCTTGACTATCTTAAAGACCGACTTTACACTTATGGTAAAAATTCAAAAGAGAGAAAAACAGCACAACAGGTTCTTTTAGAAATTCTCTCATCTCTTCTTATGATTATATCACCTGTTCTTTCATTTACATCAGAAGAAGCATATCAATTTTTAAAATGGAAAGACAAAGAGAGTATTTTCCTTAACACCTGGCCAGATTTAGGGGAACCGGATAAAAAATTGCTTGATAGATGGGAACAATTTTTTCAGGTAAGGAAAGATATTTTGAAAAAAATAGAAGAAAAAAGAGAAGAAAAATTGATAGGTAGCAGTTTAGAAGTTAAAGTTACAATAAAAACTGAAAAAGAACAAATTGAGTTTTTAAAAAGTTTCCAGAATATAGAAAAACTTTTAATGGTTTCTCAAGTTAATTTTATAGAAGGGAAAGAAGAAATAATTGTTGAAAAGACAGATTATAAAAAATGTCAGAGATGCTGGGGATATTTTCCAGAAGTAGGGAGAAATACTGAATTTCCTGACTTATGTGATAAGTGTATAAAAGTAATAAAAGAGAATGTTAACAGATTAGAAAGTAGTGAGTAGAGAGTATAAACTTAAAATTTAAAGTGCTAAATTTAAAACTACAACTTAAAATTTAAAACGAAACAATTTTAAATTTTTTTCTATTGTCAGTTTTGAATTTTACATTTTCGTTTTGCACTTTTCGTTTTACATTTTACACTTTTAATCCGCTACAATACCAGTGGACGCTGAAATACTCGCTTTGTGCATATGTGCATAAATTATAAACAGCACTCTGGGAAGTTTAAAAAATGAAATACTTAATTGATGGTTATAATGTTATTAAAAGTTCATATTTAGGGAAAGAAGGGGACTTAAAGGGGAAATTGTCACTTTATCAAATCCTTGATAATTATAAAGCAAACCATCTATCTGTAATTTTTTCTGTTGTATTGGATGGTTTTAATACATCTGATTTCCCTTTTTTAAGAGATAAAAGAATAAAAACATTCTTTTCTGGTGAGATAACAGCAGATGAATATATTAAAAAAATACTTGAAAAAGGAAAAAGAAATGAAGAAATAACAGTTGTTTCAGATGATAAACAGGTTCAAATATCATCTAAACTTTTTGGATGTAATGTTATGTCAGTTGATACATTTCTGAATACTGTAAATCCAAAAGGAAATAATAAGCCAAAAGGTCCAATAGAAAAAAAAATAAGTTATAGTAAAAAAAAGAAAATAGAGGAGGAATTAAAAAACTATTATGAACTACGAAAAAATACTTAATTTGAAAAAATTGGAAAATGAATTTAGGGATTTTTTTGAACAACAGGATAATGTGAGAGAAGAAACTTTGAAACTGGTAAGAGAAATAGGAAGAAGTGCATTTAAATCAGTTAAAGAAATCCATCAGGGAAAAATAAAAGAGGCAGAAGAAGAAATAGAAAATGGACTTAAAATCCTTAAAAAAGCAAAAAAATTATTATCTAATTTCCCAGAAATATATTATGCTGGTTTTCTTCACTCTGCTGAAAAAGAAATAATAGAAGCACTTATAACTTTATATCTCATAAGAGACAAAAAAATTCCTGAATTTAACAAAGATGATTTTGATGTAAAAAGTTTTTTACATGGTTTATGCGAAAGTACAGGAGAAATAAGAAGATATATACTTGATAAAATAAGAAGTGGAGAAATTGAAGAAATTGAATTATATCTTGAAATAATTGATGAAATTTATTATTTTGTTTTGGAATTTCAATATACAGATGCTTTAACAAGAGGATTAAGAAGACAGATTGATTATATGAGAGGAATTGTTGAGAGAACGAGAGCAGATGTAACTTCTGCTATAATTTCTTTTCGCAAAGATGAAAAGAAATAAGTTAAAAAAGAAAGCGGACTTTTTAGAATAAAGTCCGCTTTCTTCATTTCAATTTTACTTTACTGCTTCTTTCAATTCACTTCCTGGTCTGAAAACAGGAACTTTCTTGGCTGGAATTTTAATTGTTGCACCTGTTTGAGGATTTCTTCCTGTTCTTGCTTTTCTTTTTGCTACTTTAAATGTCCCAAATCCCACCAATGTAACAACATCTCCTTTCTTCAACGCCTTTTTAATTGCTTCTATAACAGCATCAACGGCTGCAACTGCTTCTTTTTTTGAGCAAACAACTTTTGCGACTTCATCTACCAATTGTCCTTTATTCATTTTTTCTCACCTCCTTTCTGTTTTTTATATATTTATAAACTATTTTAAAAATTTGTCAAGAGGAATTTCAAATATGATAAAGGATTTAAAATTATTTGTCAAAAATTTTCTTTACTATCAAGGAATTCCGACTTTTAAAATTTGCAATTTCCCGAACAGAATAATTTTCCTAATGGGAGAAAGAGGCCTGGGCCGGATTTGAACCGGCGAATAGCGATTTTGCAGACCGCTGCCTTGCCACTTGGCTACCAGGCCTATTATATTTCTGGAAATATAACTTCTCATAAAATATTTTTACACTTCTATATAATTATGATATAAAATTACTTTCAGGATGTAAAGAACAATTTTAAAATTATTGGAGAAAAAATGTATAAGGTTTTAGCAAGAAAATATAGACCTCTTAATTTTGATGAATTTGTTGGACAGGAAAATATAGTAGAAACATTAAAAAAAGCAATTGAAAAAAATAAAACTGCATATGCTTACCTTTTTGCTGGACCAAGAGGAAGTGGAAAAACATCAATGGCAAGGGTTTTCGCAAAAGCATTAAATTGCCAAAATGGTCCAACTATAAATCCATGCAATAAGTGCGAAATTTGTAATGAAATTTCATTAGGAACAAGTTTAGATGTAATTGAGATAGATGGTGCTTCAAATAGGGGGATAGATGAAATAAGAACATTAAGAGAGAATGTAAATTTAAGACCATCAAAAGCAAGATATAAAATTTATGTAATTGATGAAGTTCATATGTTAACAACAGAAGCATTTAATGCACTTTTAAAAACGCTTGAAGAACCACCTGAATATGTAAAATTTATATTTGCAACAACTGCTCCTGAAAAAATACCGCCAACAATTATTTCAAGATGTCAGAGATTTGATTTTAAACCACTTACGTTGAAAGAAATAGAAAATAAGGTTTTAGAAATTAGCAAAAAAGAAAATTTCACAATAGAAAAAAAAGCCATAGAAGAAATTTCTGAATTTGCTAATGGCTCTTTAAGAGATGTTTTAAGTATAATAGACCAGTTGATTGTTTTTTCAGAAAACAACATTAAAATTGAAGATGTAAGAAAACTTTTAGGGATAGTTGATGAAAAAGGGATAGATGAAATTTTGAAACTTTTAGTTGAAAAAAAAGTTAAAGATGCTATTGTATTTCTACATAATTTAATTTCACTGGGTAAAGACCCATCTCTTATAATGGAAGGTATTATTAAACGATTTAGAGATATTCTTTTTTACAAAATTGAAGGTGGAGAAAAAAAAGAAATTTTTTCTTCTTTTGATAATATAACAACTGATGAATTATTACAGGCAAGTTCAATTGTTATTGAATTTAAAGAAAAATTAAGAAGAGAAACACAACCGATACTATTATCAGAAATTCTTCTTTTTAAACTTTCTTCTATTCTTGGAAAAGAAATTAAAAATAATGAAAACCAACAGGTAGATATTTTTGAAATAACAAAGAAAGAAAAAAATATAAAAGAAGAAACAAAAGAGGAAATAAAAAAAGATACAAAAGAGATGATAATAGAGAAGGAAAGCAGAGAAAACTTAATAGATGACATAATTGGAAATTGGGATATAATTTTAAAAGAAATAAAGAACAAAAGCAGAATATTGGAAGCAGCGATAAGAGAAGGAAAAGTTGAAAAATTTGAAAATGATACTGTTTTTATCTCTTATGAAAAAAAGTTTAATTTTCACAAAAAAAGGGCTGATGAAAATAAAAAAGAAATTGAAAAAATAATAAGTAAATTAACAGGGAAAAACATAAAGATTGAGACATTGTTGAAAAATGATACAAAAAAAAATATAATTGAAGATGAAGATGTAAAAAAAATCCTTGAAGAATTCAATGGACAAATAATTGAAAAGGAGGAATAAAAAATGTTTGATAACTTAAAACAATTAGCACAATTAAAACAACAGGCAAATAAAATTGAACAACTTATGAGGTCTAAAATATTTGAATCATCATCTCCAAATGATGAAGTTAAAATAAAAGTTAATGGAAAGATGGAACTTATATCTATTGAAATAAAAGAAGATATTTTAAAAAAGGAAAATAAAGCATATATTGAAAAAATTATTAAAAAAACATTTTCTCAATGTCAGAAAGAAGTTGAAAAATGGATGGCAACAGAAGTCGGGTCTCAATTAGGTTCTTTTAAATTACCTTTTTAATAATACAAGAAAAAATGGTTAAAATTGAAAATGGACTTATAAGTTTTTGTTTAAATGAGATTTTGTTTAAGGAATGTTTGATGTCTCTTGATGTTGATGATGGTATCCTTAAAAGTGTATCTTCAGAAATTTCAATTAAGGATAAATCTAATTTTATTTTGCATTGTAAGTTTCCAGAAAAAAATATTGAGTGGGAGATATTTTTTAAGGAAAGTAATGGAGAACAGGTTATTGAATCAAAAATAATGAATTATGGTAAGAGAGCAGTTAAACTTGGTAAAGTATTTTTATTGGATACTAAAATTGAAGGATTTAGGAATGAACAAGATGAAGTTGCTGTTTTTCCATTACAAATATATGGGCAGAAAGTTTATAGAATAGATGACCCCGAAATGCCTGAAAATAGTCAAGTAATAGTTCAATTCTGCAATAATACAAAGAATTTATCTCTCCAAGGTGCTTTTCTGACTTTCCAAAGGTGCAATACCAAACTTGTAGTTAAAAGGTCAGTCCATGGTCTTGATGGATTGCAAGCATATTGTGATTTTGCAGGATGGGAACTGGCACCGGGTAAATCAACATCCACAGAGATATTTCGTATAATAGTTGGTGATAATCCTTATACACAACTTGAAAACTGGGCAGATAAAGTAAAAGATATAATAAAACCGGACATCTGGGAAAATACTCCATTAGGATTTAATGGTTGTGCCTGGGCTATATTTGATGGGAAAGATAATTATGCAAAAGTTGTTTCTGAAAATCTTAATGCTATAAATAAACGCCTTGCTGGATTTGGATTTAAATATTTATGGACAAGTATGCATAATTTTGAAGGCGGTCTACCTGGTAACTGGCTTAAATGGAATTATAAGCATATTCCTTGTGGTAGGAAAAAATTTATAAAGATGGTCCGTAGTAAAGGATTTTTGCCTGGTTTCTGGATAGCACCATTTTATCTCTGTAGTTCCCTTACGGATTTATTGAAAGAGTTGGAAGATGCTATTTTACAAAATCTTGAAGGTGAAAAAATGATAGTTTGTGAAGAATGGAGGCACGGAGATGCAGGTAAATTACCTAAGAAAGAGCGTCCTTGTATTTACGCTCTTGACCCATCTCATCCAAAAACAATAAAATTTCTTAAAAATGTTTTTAAAACATATAGAAAATGGGGAATAAGGTATTATATGGTGGATTTTCTTGAAGCGGGAGCAGGCAATATTCATCGTTTTCCTTATAAAAAACATTTTAATAAAAAACTCGTAGCAGGTCCAGAGGTATATACAAATGCTCTTAAAATATTAAAAAAAACTGCTGGGAAAGACACATATTTGTTAAGTTCTACAGGTCCTCAACTTCACAATGCAGGAATACTTGATGGAGTTCGTGTTGGTAATGATTTTGGAGAAGGAAGGGATATTAATAAAGAGTCCTTTTTTTATCCTGCTTCCTATGTAATTAACAAATGTGATTTCTGGACAGGACCTAAAGAAGCATTGCTTTCACAGGCAGCCAATTATTTCACACACCGGAAATTTTACATTGCTGACTCTTCAAATCTTCTTACAGTAGATAAACCTATCCCACTTACTCACGCACAAATACATGCTACTATTCACGCATTCAGTGGTGGACCAACAATATTAGGTGATGATATTCGTAATATTAGTGAAGAAAGATTAAACATTATTAAAAAAACATTACCAAGAAGTAAAGAAATTGGTTTTCCTGTAGACCTTTTTACATCTGTTTCACCTGATTATCCAAAATTATTTTTACGCTCTATTGTTAAACCATGGGGTGAATATAAAGTTCTTGCAATATACAATTTTGACCCGGTTCCTAAAAATATAAAAGTGCCTTTTGAAACTCTTGGAATGGAAAAAGGACAAAGTTATTTAGTGTGGGATTTCTGGAATGAAAAGTTTGAAGGCAAGAGAATAGATAATATTGATATAAATGTCCGACAAGAAAGTGTTACAGTTTTGAGATTTGTAAAAGATAAAGAACAACCAGTAATACTTGGAACAGATATGCATATTATGATGGGGGAAATGGAAATTAAGGATTTTGAATATAATTCTAAAAAAATGGAATGCTGTTTTACAGTTGAAAGACCTAAAGGGGAAAGTGGAACAGTATTTATTTATGCTCCTGAAAACATTTATGTTAAAAAGACGGATGGTTTGCATATATCAAAAGATGGTAATTATAATACCCTTGTTATAGCAGTGCCATTGAAATTTAAAAAGAAGGTAGTTAAGAAAATCATAAATTTTGGACAAATGGAAAAAGATTGCAATTGTTGAAAAGTTTGTGCCTAAATATAACCAATGAAATACTATCCTGAAATTGTTGAAAAACTTATTGAAAATTTTTCAAAATTACCTGGTATAGGACCTAAAAGTGCAGAAAGAATTGCGAATTTTTTAATTACAGGTGATAATGAATTCATTGATAATTTTGTAGAAAACCTTGCCAACCTGAAAAAGAAAATAAAAATATGTCAGAATTGTTTTAATCTTTCTGAAGATAATATATGTAATGTCTGTAAAGATACAACAAGAGAAAATATAATATGTGTTGTAGAAAATATTAAAGACCTGGTAATTTTTGAAAAGGCATCTTTCAAAGGGAAATACCATGTTTTATGGGGAAGAATTTCCTTTCTTGATAAAACAGACCCTGATGACTTAAGAATTCCGCAACTTATTGAAAGAGTTCAAAAAGAAAAGACAAAAGAAGTCATAATTGCAACGAGTACAACAAAAGAAGGAGAAGATACTGCCGCTTATATATCTGAAATCCTCAAGAAATTGAATATCCCGCATTCAAGAATTGGTTATGGCCTACCTGTTGGGGCAGAAATTGAATATGTTGACCTTCAAACAATAAAAAAATCTATTGAAGGAAGAAGAGGACTATAATGTTTTGTTTAATTTACAAATTTTGTTGTTTTTTAGGTATTCATTTGCCTTTAAAAGTTGCTTATTTCATTGCTGAACAAATCGCAAGATTAAGATATATTTTTTTTCCCTCTTTAAGAAAAACTGTCAGAAATAATATAAAAAAAACACTTGCATATAGAAAAAAAAAGTTTGGAATTGATTATAAAAGTTATGATGTTATAAAAATAACCAAAAAAGCATATTTGAATTTTGCTAAATATATGACTGATTTTTTTAATATACCAAAATGGGATATAGAAGTTGTTAAAAATAAGGTTTTTTTAGAAAATTTCAATCTACTTGATAAATGTCTTGAAAAAGGTAAAGGAGTTATTGCTTTAACTGCTCATATTGGAAACTGGGAACTTGCTGGTATTGTTGCTTCAATTCTTGGATATAAAGTCAGTGCTATTGCTATTCCTTATCTATCCCCTTCTGTAACAAAAATTTATGTTGAAAGAAGAAAAGATAAAGGAGTGGATGTAATACTTACAGGAAGTAATCCAAAACATATAATAAAAGCATTAAGAGAAAACAGGGTTCTTGCAATACTTGGGGATAGACCATTTACGGAAAAGGGAATATATGTGAAATTCATGGGAGAAAATGTATTATTCCCGAGAGGTCCTGCAACTTTATTTATTAAAACAAAAGCCGAATACATTGCAGGTTTTTTAATTATGGAAGGGAAAAATTATAGAATGTTTTTCAGGGAAATAGAAAAGCCACCTTCAAATTTGACAGAAGAAGAGAAAATTAAATTTTTAACTCAAAAAGGGGCAAATATAATTGAAGAACTTATTCTTGCCTACCCATCTCAATGGTTAAACTTTTCAAATGTCTGGGATAATTCCGCCTAACTATTGACACTCAAAAAACACAAAGGTATAACAAGGAAAAATGTGGAGGTTACCAGTTTAATGAAAGGATATATCTCACAAGAAGAGATTGTGAGGGTAAGTGAAAAAGTTGATATTGTTGAAATTATTTCAAGATATGTAAATCTTAAAAAAAGTGGTAAGAATTATAGAGGTATTTGTCCATTCCATACAGAAAAAACCCCATCTTTTTTTGTAAATCCTGAAAAACAAATTTTCCATTGTTTTGGATGTGGAATAGGTGGTGATGTTTTTAAGTTTATAATGAATATTGAAAATATTTCTTTCCCGGAATCTGTTGTCAAAATTGCAAAAGAAGTTGGTATAGAAATAAATTTTCAAACAAAACAAATTTCAAATAAAGATAAACAGGAAATAGTAAAAGCAAATGAGTTTGCTTTAAAAATTTATTCTGAGGTACTTTTTTCTTCCCAGGGAAAACAGGCATCTGAATATCTGTACAATAGAAATTTTGATGATATAGCAATAAAAAATTTTTCTCTTGGTTATGCTCCTTATGATAGAAATTTTCTCTTAAAAAAAATAAATGAACATTCTCTGGCAAAAGATGTTTTCATAAAAAGTGGTCTTATTTCAGAGAATGGAGAAAAAGATGTATTCACCAATAGAATAATATTTCCTATAATAAACACCAATAATGATATAGTTGGTTTTGGTGGTAGAACAATAGAAGAAAATGGTCTGCCAAAATATTTAAATACAAAAGAAAATATAATTTTTAATAAAAGCAGAACTCTCTATGGAATAAACTGGGCAAAAGAAACAATAAAAGAGAATAACTATGCAATTATCGTTGAAGGATATTTTGATGTTCTAAAACTATTGAGTAATAACATAAAAAATGTTGTTGCACCTATGGGAACATCTTTAACAGAAGGACACTTAAATATATTAAAAAGGTTCACTGATAAAATTTTACTTGTTTTTGATTCTGATACTGCTGGAATAAATGCATCTATTAGAGGACTTGAAAATATTCTGAAAAGCGGATTTGAAGTAAAGTTATGCCCTCTTCCAACTGGTTTTGACCCTGATAAATTTATAGATGAATTTGGTACAAGTTCATTTATAAAATTGTTAAATAACTCTCAAAACTTTATTGATTTTATGATTACCAATGAAAGTAAAAATTTTGATATAAATTCTCCAAGAGGAAAATCCATTATTATAAAAGAAATAAGTAAATTATTATCTGTTATACCTGATGAAATTGAAAAAGAAGAATATATAAAATATCTATCATCAAAAACATCTATCCCACAAGAAACAATTGAAAAATATGTAGAAGAAAACAGCCAATCAAAAGAAGAAATAAAACCAGTGCAAAAAAAACCTCTTAAACCAAATGCGGAAATTTATCTTCTTGATATTATTTTAAACGACCAGACATATTTAGAACAAATAATTGAGAAAAAAGAGAAATTGACAGAAAAATTAAAAAAAGTTGTTGAAGCAGTTGAAATATTGATAAACAAAAACATAAAACCAACTGTTGCAAATATAATAGGAATAATTGATGATGAGCAGATTTTAAATCTTATTTCAAATGTTGCAATTGAAGATAATCTTATCTCAGAAGATAAAAAAAGAAAAATTTTTGATGATTGCTTAAAGAAAGTAGAAGAAATATCTTTAAAGGAAACCCTCAATAAGAGAAAAAAAGAAATATTTGAAAAGGGTCCTTCTCCTTCAAAAAATGAATTAGAAGAAATACAAACAATAATATATCAATTGCAAAAAGGGAGGTAAAATGGGAAGAAATAAGAAGAATCTTTCTAAAGGAGAACAAAAGAAAAAAATTTCTGAGATAATTGAATTAGGAAGAAAGAAAAAACATCTCTCATTAGAAGAAATAAATGATATCCTACCAATTGATATAACAGACCAGTCAGAAATAGATAATCTTTTTGATGAATTAGACCACTGGGATATTGATATTGATGAAAAAGAACCTTTTTCTATTGAGAAAGAAAAAATAATTGATACTGAGGAAGCAAAAAATGCTTTAAGGTCATATATGAAAATTGCTGGTAGTTATTCTCTTCTAACTCATGAAAAAGAGGTTGAGCTTGCAAAAGGTATTGAAGAAATGAAGAAAAAAATAAATCAAATGAAAAAAAGAAAAAAAATCTCCCAGGTTCAATACATGAATTGTTGTCAACAACTAAATGAATTAAGGGGACTCTTGATAAAATCAAATCTTCGTCTTGTTATAAATATTGCAAAAAGATATAACAATCCTAAACTTTCAATTCTTGACCTAATTCAAGAAGGCAATATTGGACTTATGAAAGCAGTTGAAAAATTCAAATATAAAACTGGCTTTAAATTCAGTACTTATGCAACATGGTGGATAAGACAGGCAATAACAAGAGCAATTGCCGACCATTCATCTACTATAAGAATTCCTGTCCATATGATTGAAAAAATAAATAAACTGAAAAAATTAGAAGCAAAATCTAATCAAGGAAATAATGGTGAATTAGAAGATGAAGAAATTGCAAAAAAACTGAAAATACCTGTTGGGAAAATAAAAAATATAAGAAGGTCTATGAGACCAGACCCTATATCTATTGATTTACCTGTTGGAGATGAAGAAAGAGCAACAATTGGTGATTTTATAGAAGATAACAAGAGTCCCAATCCATTAAAGCGAGTAAAACAATCTCTTCTTGCAGAAGAAATTGAAAAAGCATTAAAGGTTTTGGATGAAAGGGAAGAAATTATTATAAGATTAAGGTTTGGTCTTGATGAAAAAAGATATTCAAGAACATTAGAAGAAGTTGGAGATTATTTCAATTTAACAAGGGAAAGAATAAGACAAATAGAATCAAAAGCAATACAAAAATTAAAAAATTCAATTCATTCAAAAAAATTAGCATTATTTCTTGAAGGAAGTTTTGAAACATCAATACCTACCAAGTAATATAATAGAAATGGAGAAAGATGTCATTTATAAAATTCCTTGGGACCGCAGGGGCAAGATTTGTAATGTTGAAACAATTAAGAGCAAGTGGTGGAATGTGGTTTTCAATAAATAACACAAATTTTATTGTTGACCCTGGTCCCTGTTGCCTTTTTAGAATAATTAAAAGCAAACCAAAACTGCACCCAGAAAAATTAGATGGAATATACCTTTCTCATAAACATTTAGACCATTCCTGTGAAATAAATTTAATGATTGAGGCAATGACAGAAGGAGGTAGAGAAAAGCAAGGAATTGTTTTTACTCCATTGGATGCTATCTCAAATGACCCTGTTATATTAAAATACATAAGAAACTTCCCTGAAAAAATAGAAATTTTACAAGAGGGAAAAGAGTATAATTTAAAAGATATAAAATTTGAAATACCTGTAAGACATAAACATGGAGTAGAAACATATGGATTTAAATTAAAAAGCGCAAATATACCTGTTATTTCTTATATCCCGGATACTGCTTTTTTCCCAGAAATTATAGAAAAATATAAAGGAAGTGATATTCTCATTATAAATACTGTTTTATATGAAAAAAAAGAAAATGTTTTACACCTTTCTTTACAGGAAGCAGAAGATATAATATCTCAAATAAAACCCCAAAAGGCAATTATTACACATTTTGGTATGACAATGATTAAAAATAAAATATGGGAAAAACAGGGAGAAATAAGCAAAAGGGCAAAAACAGATGTTATAATTGCATATGATGGAATGAATCTTGAAATTTAAACTCTTATATAAAAGTATTTCAAAAGGGAAAAAATTGTTCTTGTTAAAAAATATATTTTCTGGGAAAAAAGAATTTTATTTTAGATTATCCTCTTTGCTTTCTTCTGGATTTGATATAATTTCTGCTATTTCCAATCTTGAAAAGAATAACCCCTTACATCAAAAAGAGATTGTTTCTTTTATAAAAAGAGAGATATCAAAAGGGAAAAATTTATCAGAAGCAATGAAAAATTTCTCTCTCTTTTCTAATTTTGAAATAAAGAGTATTTCTGCTGGAATTAAATCAGGAAATCTTCCTGAGACACTCCTTTCTCTATCTGACTATTTTTCTTTTCTTGAAAATATAAGAAGAAACATTATTTCTGGTTTAACTTATCCATTTATACTTTTAAATTTAGCAATTATTATTCCTGCCATCCCTACTCTTTTCTTAAAGGGATTTTTCCCATTTTTGGGTAAAATTATTATTCCTTTTATTATTATCTATGGAAGTATTTTTGTTTTTGGTTATCTACCTGATATTTATAAAAAGAGAAATTTGAGAGAAAAGTTAGACGAAATAATTATAAAAATCCCCTTTTTAGGAAAAATCTTAGTAAATTTTCAAGTAGTTATATTTTTAAAAACATTTGTTATTTTGTATAAAGCAGGAATTGATATTATAAGTTCATTTAGAGATGCAACAGAGGTTATAGGAAATGAAACAATAAAGAAACAATTTGATAAAAATTTTGCTTTATTAAAAGAAAATATACCTGTTTCAGAAGCAATTAAAAATAATCAATTTTTACCAGATGAAGTTAAAGGGATGATTGAAACAGGAGAAATAAGCGGAAATATGGATAAAACAATTGAAAAAGTTATCCAATACACAGAAGAAGAAACAAAATTTATAATAAACCAGATATTAAAAGTTATTCCTGTTGTTATTTATCTTATAGTTGCTGCTTATGTTGGTTATATAATAATTTCTTTTTACTCCGGATATATAAAAACAATAAATTCTTTTCTCTAACTTCTGCTTGTCAGAACTCTTAAACAAATCTCTAATTTATTTTTTATATCGCTCAGGTCTCTTAATTCTCTCTGCCATAGGTGTTCTACTTTAGTATCAATAATCAGGACTTCAAGAACTTCAATTTCTTTCTCAAGTTTTAAAATCCTAAATTCCCATATTTTTGGACATTAAGATATTCATATTGTTTTTACTGTATGTATAAACTCAAATGGGGATAAAGACATATTTTCTTCTTATAATGTTCATATAGGCATTAAGTATAGCATCTACCTTTGTTAAAAAACCCTGTTGCTGTGATGAATATATGATATAATAAACTTACTTAGTGCCTAATTATGGCGGAATTTGGGAAAATATCGCTTTTTGTTTTTTAGAAATTTCAGTCAAAAATATTTTACCATTTTCCATCTCTACTATTTTGATTTTTTTAATTCATAAAGAAGTTTTATAAGAGTATAATCTTTAAAAATATCTTTTTCTCTCATAATTTTACAAACACCTGAATGTAGAATAAAAGAAAGGAAACTTAAAAATTGTCTCGCTTGTTTCTTCTTTTTATCCCAATAACTTTCTCCTTCATATACATAAACATTCTTCCCTATTTTCTATTCTATATAACTATTTAAAATTTAAATGTCATCTGTTTCAATTCCTGATTTTTCAATAGATTTTATCAGATAAGAAAATAGTTATTAATATTACAGGATTTTAGGTTTATAAAGGAAGGGAAATATCCGAAGGATACTTCGGATATTTTCATATTACTTGACCATAAATAGGTTATTTGTCAAAAGTTATTATGAAATTTTATAATAAATTTAGTATATCTCAATTCATAAATTTGAAAGTAAAAATTTATCAGAGTATAATTTTTTAAAATGAGGCTCAATATAACATTTTTTTCTGAAAAAGAAATTATACTCCCAATTTCTTACAATTATATTCTTCAAAGTTTTATATACAGGAATTTAAATACCTTTTTAAGTAATTTTCTTCACAAAGATGGTTATATATATGAAAAAAGAAGTTTTAAACTTTTCACATTTTCAAGAATAAATGGGAAATTCAGAAAAGAACAAGAAAATTTTATTTTCTCCCCTCCAATTTCTTTTATACTATCCTCTCCAAAAGAAGAAATTTTAGAATGTTTTGCTGAGACTCTTGTGAAAAAAAACATCTTTATTTTAAATAATAACTTTATTTACATAGAAGGCGTAGAAGTCCAATTCTAT
Organism: bacterium; assembly: GCA_035370465.1. Taxonomy (NCBI): domain Bacteria; species bacterium. The sequence goes on from DAOOVW010000005.1 coordinate 42,232, forward strand.
CCTAATTTTTCAAAAAAAGAATATGAAATAAAAATGCTATCCCCTGTTACCGTCTATTCTACATTAAAAGGAGAAAACAATAAGAAAAAAACATATTATTATTCACCAGCAGAAAAGGAATTTCAATCTCTTATTGTAGAAAATTTGAAGAAAAAATATTTTCTAATTTATCAGGAAGAAACTGAAATAAATAATTTTGAAATAACTCCAATAGACATTAATACCTCAAATCTCAAAATTATAAATTATAAAGGGACAATTATAAAGGGATGGATGGGGAAATTTAAAATAAAAGGAGAAGGAGAAATTTTAAAAGTTGCTTATGATTGTGGTATTGGGAGTAAAAACCCTCAGGGATTTGGTTGTTTTGAACTACTTCTATTTTCTGAAAAGGAAGTTAGGGGGTGATTGATATTGCCAGAATACATGATTTATCTTAAAATAAAAAAAGGAAATGGAAAATAAAAACAAAAAAACAATTCCTGAATATGTAAAAAAACTCTTCTGGGATGTCAGAAAAGAAGATTTAGATATAGAAAAGCACTCTACATTTATTATCAAAAGAGTATTGGATTATGGTGATGTTCCATCTCTGAAATGGCTGATTAGAATTTATCCTGACTATCTCATAAAAAAAGTTATCCACAATAAAAAAGGTCTACATCCAAAAACAATAAATTTCTGGGAAAAACATTATGAAAAAAGGCGTGTTCTTAAATGGTTAGAATATAATGACCTTGAACTTAAAACCCCTGAGGAATAAAAAATGATAGAGGCAATTAAAGAAATCGGAGAGAAAATTTTATCTAATACTTCCCCTGATAAGTTTTTAGAAAATTTGGTTGAAGTACCTAAAAAAATAAATGGGGAGGAACAGTATATTGTTATTATTGATTTTAATACTGATGAAGAAACTGTAACCTTTGATTTTGAAGAAATGAAAGACGATACACCTAAAAAATATTTATGGATAGGTAATGCTTTGTCAAATAATCCTCAAGACAGGTTTACAACGAATAATTTGGAATATTTAATATCACAAACAATTCCTAATGTTATAGAGGCAATTTCTGATGGGGAATTAAAAAAACTCTTAGAAAAAGTGAAAAATAAGTTTTATTACGATTTGGGAGACCATAGTAAACAGAATAAAAAATATCAGTATATATTGGATATAGAAAAAATAAGAATTTCATCTAAAAGTATAGAACAAATATTAGAAGAAGTAAATAATAATCCTAAAAAATTAGTTAATACTGTTAAAAATGAAATTTTTGAATATTTGAAAAGAGAAAAAAATCTTACTAAAAAACAAATAGGACTTTTCAATTTAAAAATTGATAATCAACTGATATCTGATTTCCCAGAATATAGAAAACATTTAGAAGATTCTTTAATAAAAAAGTTGTTTTCTAAAACAATTAGAGGGAGATGTTTCCTTTGTCAAAAAGAAAAAGAAGTTACAAAAGATATGAGATTTAAATTTAGTTATTATATAACAGATAAAATTAGTTTTGCTTCAGAGTTAGAGGAAAAAGGATTTTTGAAAAATTTTACTCTTTGTGAAGAATGTTATAAAAAAATTCTTGTTGGGGAATCTTTTATAAAAAATAAGATGAGGACAAAAGTTGGTTTAAATCTTTATATAATTCCACAATTTATTTTTGGAGATATATCATTTCCCATAAAGAAACTTGACAAATGGGCAGAATACATAAAACAATCTTTGAATTCTGTTGTAAATCTTGAAGGTTTAAGAAAATTTCAAGATAGATTAGAAGAGTATAGTGAATTTCAGCAACATAAAAATAACTTTATTTTAAATCTTCTGTATTATAGAAAATATCAAAGTGAATTTAAAATTCTTAAACTAATACTAGATGTTCCACCCAGCAGATTAGATTTTTTAAAAGAAAAGGAAAATGAAATATATGAAATAGCAAAAAAAATTTTTGGGGAAGATAACAGATGGTATTTGAATTTAGAAAGAATGTATTATCTTTTTCCAGTGAGGATAAGTAAACAAGAAATAGGGGACTATAAGAAAGTATTAGATTTCTACGATGCTATTTTTTCAACAAAATCTATATCTTACAAATTTTTAATTAAACAGTTTGTTGACCTAATAGGTGTTTATAGATTTGGGAAATTTGATAGTTATAATATAAAAAAGCCAAAAGATACTGATACTGGATTAATTTATTCGGTATTAGAGGCAAATCTTCTTTTGCTCTATTTAAAGAAACTAAAACTTTTACAAAGAGGAGGTGATAATATGAATAACATAGATACTTCTTTACTTTCCGAAGGTATGAAAAAGTATATTGAAGAAATGGGATATGGAGAAGAACAATCTGCACTTTTTCTACTTGGATATCTGATAGGAGAAATTGGGAATGCCCAGTGGAGTAAAGAAAATCCGAATAAACCAATTCTTAATAAACTTGTTTATCAAGGAATGGATGTAAAAAAAATTTTAAGATTAACTAATGAGGTTTTTGAAAAATTAAAACAGTATAAAAGAAATATTCTTTATAATGAACAAATTTTTGCTGAATGTAAAAGATTATTGGATAAAAATCTAAACAACTGGCAACTTTCTAATCAAGAAAATGTTTTTTATATTCTTTCAGGATATGCTTATAATATGTTGAAGAAAATTGATGAAAACAAATTAAAAGAAAATAAAAATGAGGAGGTAGAAAATGAATGAAGAAAAAATTAAAAATTCAGATATTATTTTTATTTACGATGCAAAGTTATGTAATCCGAATGGTGACCCTGATGATGAGAATAAACCGCGTATGGATTATCAAACTAGCAGGAATCTTGTAAGTGATGTAAGGTTAAAAAGATACATAAGGGATTATTTATATGCACAGGGATATGAAGTTTTTGTGAGCAAGATAGATGATATGACAGTCGATGCTACAAAAAGGGTAGAGAAACTTTTTGAAAATTATGAAGAAAATGGGAAAAAAGGAGGAGTTGAAATTAATAAACTTGAAGAAAAACATATTAAATGGCTATTACAAAGAGTTATTGATGTCAGAATGTTTGGAGCAACTATGCCTATCAAGGCAAAAAAGGGAATAGCAAAAGGAGCATCTAATGCTTTTACAGGACCAGTTCAGTTTAATTGGGGATATTCTTTAAACAAAGTTCAAATTGTAGAGTCATCAACTATAACTTCTATGCTTGCAGGAAGAGGTGAGGAATATAGCACAATGGGTAAGGATTGGCGAGTTTATTATTCTTTAATTGCTTTTTACGGGATAATTAGTGGAAAACGAGCAGAAAAAACTATGTTTTCAGAACAAGATATAAAGATATTGGATAATGCCTTATTAAAATCAATACCACAAGAAGCAACTACCAGAAGTAAAATTGGACAGAAACCAAGATTATTGGTAAGGATTGAATATATAGATAACACAACTTTTTTAGGTGATTTAAGAAGATATATTAAGATAGAACCTGATGATAATTTGCGAGATATAAACGAGTTTGAATTAGAAGTAAACAAGTTAGTAAATTTAGTCACAAATAATAAAAGTAAGATTAATAAAATATATCTCTGGCAAGATGATGATTTAAAATTAAAAGAAGGGCAAATTTTTAAAGAACTTATAGAAAATGGCTTTAAAGATAAGATTATAGATTTACCTCATTCAGAGGAGTAAATAAATGGAATATAAGATAGATAGACTTCTTATTTTTGATATAAAAGGGGCAGTAGCGCATTTCCGGAAGTTTTACACCAATTCATCTTCGCTTTCATATTCATTTCCTCCAAGAACAACTATTACAGGTTTAATTGCAGGAATTTTAGGTAGGGAAAGAGACCAATATTATGAAGAATTTAGTACTGAAAAATGTAAGATAGCAATCTCAATAAGAACGCCAGTGAGAAAAATTATGCAAACAGTTAATTATATACAGACAAAAAGTGATAAAGGTGGAATAAAAGGAGTAAATCTTAGTGCTGGACATACACAGATACCTTTAGAAATAATATTACCAGACAGAGGTTTTGAAGAACTTAAATATCGGATATACTTTTATCACAAAGAGCAAGTTTTTGAACAATTAAAGAAAGTATTAAAAGAAAAAAAATTTGTCTATCCACCTTATTTAGGGTTAAGTGAATTTATTGGAGAATTAGAGTTTATTGACTGCCTTGAAGAAACTGATATTATGGTATATGCTTCTAAAAAAGATACTACAACAGATTTAGTAACTGTTGTAAATACAGAAAAAATTCAAGAGGGGGGTCTTATTTTTGAAGAGGATTCAGGAAAAATTTTACAATACATAAAAGAACAAATGCCTCTTGAATTTGATTCACAAAGGAATTTTAAGAAAGGAGCAAATTTTCTTTACGAAAAAAATAATAGTAACATTAAATTAAAAATTAAAGAGAATTACTATAAAATAAATTATAATAACTCTGAGAAAAAAGAGATAGAAGAAAATATTGTTTTTATGGAAAGTTAAATGAAATTCTACTCACATATAGGCGAAAAGGGGGGTAAAAAAGAGTTAAAACACCATCTGAAAGGAGTTGGAGAAGAAAGTAGGCATATTATATGTGAATTACCAATAAAAGACAAATGTTTTTTTTCGGATATATCCTATCTTATAGGTATTTCTCATGATTTTGGGAAATATACATCTTTTTTTCAGGAATATCTAATAAATCAAAAGGAAAATAAATTATCACAGCATTCTTTTATCTCTGCAATATTTACTGCATGGCAAATTCAAGAATATCTTGATGTAAATAATAATTTTAAGAGTTATTCTTATATTCCTTTAATTGGATATTTTATTGTTCTTCATCATCATGGAGATTTAAGGTCAATTGGAGAAGATATTCCTTCTTACAAAGATTTTAAAAATCCCCCTTGTTTTTCCTACGCGGAACCTCGCACAAGAGAAAAATTACAAATGACGTATAAACAAATAGAAGATTTTAAACGACCAAATAGGATAAGTATCATAGAAAATGAATATAAAGAAATGGTGGGAGCAAGCGATATAAAAGATTTCTTAAATACATGGTTAAGTATATTAAAAAAATTAAATGAATTAAGGCAAAATTATGAAAATGAAGGAGATGGAATTAAAATTGCCCTTTTCCTATTTACCTTACTTTTATATTCAATTCTTATTGATTCTGATAAAAGAGATGCTGGGAATGTTTCTATAATAAAAAGAAAAAAGTTAATGCCTGATTTAGTTGATAGATATAGAGAAAAACAGTTTAATCTTTGTTCAAGAAAAACTATGGATATAATACGAAATCAAATTTACAAGGAATCTATATTAAAAATTGAAGAAGTATCTCTTGAAAATCATCTTTATACATTAACAGCCCCCACAGGGTCAGGGAAAACTTTAACTTCTTTCTCTGTGGCATTAAATCTTAGAACTCGTATAGAAAAAGAAAAAGGATATATGCCGAGAATTATATATTCTTTACCATTTATAACAATTATAGAACAAAATTATGAAGTAATTCGGAATGTGCTTTGTTCTGAAATAGAAGATTTTAAAGAGAATGAAACTGCTTATATTCTGAAACATCATTATTTATCCGATTTAGAGTATAAAGAAGGAGATGAACTTAAACCTTTAGATGAGTCCTTACTTTTGATTGAATCATGGAACTCAGAAGTAGTAATTACTACTTTTATTCAACTTCTTCACACAATAATTGGTTTTAAAAATAGTTTTTTAAAGAAATATCATAATATTGCAGGAAGTATAATTCTTCTTGACGAAGTTCAAAATATTCCAATTGAATATTGGGATTTGGTTGAAAAAGTTATAAAAATAGTTGCTGAATATTTTGGATGTTACTTTATTTTACTTACCGCTACAAAACCATTAATTTTAAAAGAGGAATATGCCACAGAAATTGTAAAAAATCCTAAAACTTATTTTGAAAAGTTAAACCGTGTTTTAATTAAAGCAGATTTAGAAAAGAAAAATATAGACGATTTTATTAAATGGTTTATAGAAAACTATAACCAAGAAAATTCTTATCTTATAGTAGCAAATACTATAAAATCCTCAAAAGAAATTTATGAAAAAATAAAAACTTATAAATTAAAGAATCCTTTATTTTATTTATCTACAAGTATTATTCCGAAGCACAGAGCAGAACGAATAAAAAAGATTAAATCACTTCTTGATAAAAACAATATACCAATTTTAGTTTCAACGCAAGTTGTCGAAGCAGGGGTAGATATAGATTTTGATGTAGTAATAAGAGATATAGGCCCGTTGGATTCAATTATTCAGGTTGCAGGAAGATGTAACAGAGAATATACAAAAGATAAAAAAGAACTTTATGTTTTTTCTCTTGGACAATTTGCAAGTTATGTTTATGGGAAAATTCATCCAGAAATTTCAAGGGAATTACTTAATGCTAAAGAAATACCCGAAAGCAATTTTTATGACCTAATTAACAATTATTTTGAGAAAGTAAAATTCAAAATAAATGATGATGTTTCAAGATATATTTGGGAATCTATGCTTGAACTGAGATTTTATGAAAAAAACCCTCCAGTAAGAAATGGATTTGAGAAAATGGTAAGTGCTTTTCAGTTAATTAAAGAGAAGGGAGAATATATTGATATTTTTGTAGAAATAGATGAAGATGCAAAAAATATTTGGGAGAGATATTGTAAAAAAATATATGAAGAAAGAGATTTTCTAATTCGGCGAAATAATTATTTGAAAATTCGTAAAGAATTTAGAAGTTATATTATATCTATTAGAAATTATAAAGATATTTTTTTACCTTCTGAGGTTTGTGGAATGAGATATATTCCAAAAAACGAAATTAAAAATTTTTATTCACCCGAAACAGGGTTTTGTTCAGAAATAGATACCTTAATATTTTAATTTATGAACATAAAATAGTGAAAATCAATGGAATTTAAAATAATAGGAACTTTTGTTTGGTACTATTTTATTTGTAAAAGAGAAGTGTGGTTTATGGCTCATAATATTCAACCATCACAAGAAAATCCATATATTGAAATTGGAAGATTAATTAGTGAAGAATTCTACCCAAGAGAGAAAAAAGAAATAAAATTAGAGTCAATGATAATTGATATCATAAAATGTAAGGACGGACAACTTCTTATTGGAGAAGTAAAGAAGAGTTCAAAATATTTAGAGGCAGCAAAAATGCAATTGCTGTTTTATTTATATCAATTAAAAGAAAAAGGGGTAGAAGCAAAAGGGGAATTGTTAATTCCAAAAGAGAAAAAAAGGATTGAAGTTGTTCTTAATGAAGAAAATGAGAGAAAATTACTTCTGGATATAGAAAAAATAAAAAATATAATAAGTCAGAATAAACTACCAGAAAAGGTAAAAAATCAATTTTGTAGAAATTGTGCTTATGATGAGTTCTGTTGGAGTTAAAAAATATGAAAAAAACAATATTTGTTTTTTCAGATGGGCAGTTTCAGAGAAAAGGAAATACTTTATATTTTGAGACAAAAGAAGGAGAGAAAAAATATCTTCCAGTTGAAAATATAAGCGAAATAATGGTAATGGGAGAAGTTGATTTAAATAAAAGGTTTCTTGAATTTTTATCTCAAACAGAAATTATTCTTCATTTTTTCAATCACTATGGATATTACATTGGTTCATTTTACCCAAGGCAACATTATAATTCAGGATATATAATTCTTAAACAGGCAGAGTTTTATAATGATGAGAGAAAAAGAATATCTCTTGCAAAAAAAATTTTTAATGGAGCGGTAGAAAATATTGAAAAGGTTTTAACTTACTATTCAAATAGAGGAAAAGAAGTTGGTGGGTATATTAAAGAAATAGAAAACTTAAAAGAAAAGGTTGATAATTGTAATTCAATAGAAGAAATAATGGCTATTGAAGGGAACATCAGAGAACATTATTATTCTTCTTTTGATAAAATCCTTGAAGACGAAGAATTTATTTTTGAGAAAAGGAGTAGAAGACCCCCAAGAAATAAATTAAATACACTGATAAGTTTTGGAAATAGTTTATTATATGTTGCTGTTTTGAGCGAAATTTATAAAACACATCTTGACCCCAGAATTGGTTTTTTACATACAACAAATTTTAGAAGATTTACCCTTAATCTTGATATTGCAGAAATTTTTAAACCAATAATTGTTGATAGAATAATATTTACTCTTGTTAATAAGAAAATTATTCAGCAAAAACATTTTGAGGATAAAATGGGTGGGTTAATACTAAAAGACCCGGGAAAACAAATATTTGTTGAGGAATTTGATAATCGTCTTAGAACAACAATAAAACATAAAGGACTTGGGAGAAATGTTTCATATAGAAGGTTAATACGAATGGAACTATATAAAATAGAAAAGCATCTTATAGGAGAAGAAGAATATAAACCATTTGTGAGTGGGTGGTAAATGTATGCAATACTTGTATATGATATAAATGAAAAAAGAGTTTCAAAAGCATTGAAAATATGTAGAAAATATTTATATTGGGTTCAAAATTCTGTATTTGAAGGTGAAATAACATTTCCAAAACTTGAAAAATTAAAATCAGAATTAAATAAAAAAGTAATAAAAAGCACAGAAGATTCAGTCATTATATATATTTTAAAAGATGAAAGATATACTAAAAGAGAAATTCTTGGCGAAAAAAAAGTGAATAAGGGTATCATACTTTAAAATTTTTTGATTTATCAATTTGCAGGAGTTTATATATTCGTCAATCACCAATAGTGAAAAAAATACAGGAGACCGACAGAAAAAAAATAGTTGACACGACAGAAATTTTAATATATTATAATAAATAGAACAAAAATGTCTTTGAAAAGTTTTCTTATTTGGTGCAGAGAAGATTGGTTTTTAGCCTACCTATAAGGGATTGAAACCCTGATACTCTGCATAAAATCCATCCACCGATACAAGTTTTTAGCCTACCTATAAGGGATTGAAACCATATTTTTGAAATTCACAGATAGCAGAAGGTGAGCGTTTTTAGCCTACCTATAAGGGATTGAAACTTTGTTTATTTGTTTAATATTCTCTTCAGTTATGTTAGTTTTTAGCCTACCTATAAGGGATTGAAACTCTAC